>CAZELC010000013.1:0-18693 GCA_964512865.1 uncultured Bacteroidales bacterium | reverse complement strand
CTCCTGAAAATAATAATAAAGGAATTAATCCGTTTTAAGCATACTTGTTAAAAATTCATAAGTTTAAGCAGCTTTGTTTTTTTTCATTCCAAAAAATAATATATTTGCTAAAAATTAAATCTTTGTACCGTGGCCGAAAATATTGTTATAATCCCCACATATAACGAAAAAGAAAACATCGAGAGAATTATCAGAAAAGTTTTCTCTTTAACAATGGAGTTTCATATTCTCATTGTTGAAGATAATTCTCCTGATGGAACCGCATCAATCGTTAAAGAGTTGATGAAAGAATTTCCTGAAAAGCTCTTTATAGAAGAACGCAAAGGAAAACTTGGGCTCGGCACTGCATATATTCATGGTTTTAAATGGTGCATGAAAAACGGATATAAATACGTTTTTGAAATGGATGCCGATTTTTCACATAACCCCGACGACCTAGTAAAACTTTATAAAGCCTGTGCTGTTGATGGTGCTGATGTTGCTATCGGATCAAGGTATATAAAAGGTGTTAATGTTGTTAACTGGCCTATGGGAAGAGTACTCATGTCATACTACGCTTCTGCCTATGTAAGATTCATTACAAGAATGAAAGTAAGAGATACAACCGCCGGCTTTGTCTGTTATTCCACTAGAGTGCTTGAAACCATTGACCTCAACAGGATAAGATTTACCGGTTATGCTTTCCAGATAGAGATGAAGTTTACTGCATGGAAACATGGATTTAAAATTATTGAAGTCCCTATTATTTTTACCGACCGCACTGAAGGAACTTCTAAAATGACAAAAGGAATTTTTAAAGAAGCTGTTTTCGGAGTTATTACCTTAAAATGGAAAAGCCTTTTCAGAAAATACAACAAAGTTGCCTGACAGCAATATCACCAAAGAAATAAACAACCATTATGAATAAGTATCTTATCATTAATTCGAATATTGTTGACGAAGGTAAGATAATCAAAGGCAACGTTGAAATACTCGGTGAATTCATCAATGATATTATTTATGGCGTAGCCGATATTCAGGCATTTAAACATAATGGTTATAGTATTATTGACGCTGAAGGAAAATACCTTTTACCTGGTATTATTGACGACCAGGTACATTTCAGAGAACCCGGACTTACACATAAAGGAGATATTTTTACTGAAAGTAAAGCCGCAGTTGCAGGAGGCGTTACCTCATTTATGGATATGCCTAACAATAACCCGCCTGCTACAACTCAGGAACTACTTGAAAATAAATTCAAAACCGCTGCTGAAAAATCACTCGCAAATTATTCCTTTTTTATAGGAGCTACAAATGATAATTACGAGGAACTTATTAAGACTGACAGGAAAAATGTCTGCGGAATTAAAGTTTTTATGGGTTCCTCTACAGGAAATATGCTCGTTGATAACCCTGAAACACTTGAAAGAATTTTTCGCACAGGATACCTTATCGCTATACACTCCGAAAATGAAGATATAATTAAAAAAAATATCAAAATATTCAAGGAAAAATTCGGTGACGACACACCTTTTGAATGTCATCCTGAAATCCGTAGCGAAGAAGCATGTTACACTACATCTGAATTTGCTGTTAATCTCGCAGAAAAAAATAATACCAGATTACATATCCTGCATCTTTCTACAGAAAAAGAAATTGGACTTCTGAAAAGCGGAAATACGGGTGATAAAAAAATAACTGCCGAAGTTTGTGTTCACCACTTGCTTTTCGACAAGTCAGATTACGCAGAATTTAAAGGAAAAATAAAGTGTAACCCTGCCATTAAGAACGAGACAGATAAAAATGCTCTTCTTGCTGGTTTGCTGTCAGATAAAATTGATATTATCGCAACCGACCATGCACCACATACTGAAGAAGAAAAACAAACCAAATATTTCAGCTGTCCTTCAGGAATTCCATTAGTCCAGCATTCACTGGTTGCAATGCTTGAGCTGTTTCATGAAAAGAAAATCAGCATTGAAAAGATTGTTGAGAAAATGTGTCATGCACCGGCCAAATGTTACAAAATAGAAAAAAGAGGATTCATCCGCAAAGGTTTTTACGCCGATCTGGTCATTGTCGATACAGAAAGTCCATGGAAAGTTGAAAAGGAGAATATCTTATATAAATGTGGCTGGTCGCCTTTTGAGGGAAGGATTTTTAAATCGAAAGTTTGTAATACTTTCGTAAACGGTTGCCATATTTATAATAATGGAAGCATAAACACAGATTTTAAAGGTCACCGACTAAGTTTTTACGATTAAAATGAAAAAAATCTATTATATATTTTCACTTATTTTTTTGCTATCGTGTGCTCAAAGCAAGGATGAAGTTATAATTCCTGATGACATAATTACGCCGCCCGAAATGATTAATATTATTATTGATTTTCATATTGCAGAGGCAGCACTTGTTGATTGTCAGAACAAAAAAGAAGACGTTAACACTACTACCATCCTGTATTATAATTCCATCCTGAAAAAACACAATATAACAAGGTCAAAATTCGATAAAAGTATGAAGTTCTATACGGAGAATATTCAGCTTTTGCAGCTTATTTATGAAGAAGCAGGCAACGAACTCAGCACAATGCAGAGTAAAGAGAAGTTATAATTACTTTGTATATGTAGCCTGAATTGTATCAACATCAGTCTGATTATTGACGTAGTAAACAAGTGTCAGTTTATTATCATTTATAAAATTTCCGGTACCGTTTACATGAATGGCATTATTGCACATTCCCTGATAAGGAATTGTAAAGCTTGAAGAAGTTGCTGTAGCATAAGCTTTTTCGCCGGTGCCCTGATAATGAAAATTTGCAAGTAAAATCTGAGAACTGTTGCCGGGGTCAAGTGAAATGTCAACTGTGTACGACAAACCGCTTTTCTCAACACAATACCATGAACCGGTGAATTTTGTCCTTACATCTGTATCGGTCGGATTGTTATCTTTCTGACATGAAGTGATAAACAAAACTGTTGCGATGAATATTAAAATTAAGGATTTGGAAACAAGCTTTTTCATATTATTTTTTTTGGCGCCGGCTGTCGGCAAATTTTATACCATTAACGATTTAAAACCGAATATCATTATTTTATATTATTTTAGATTGTCGGGCTAAAGCCTTTAATTGCAGCGACCTTATTAGCCACGACCTTATTAGGCACGACCTTAAGGTCGTGCCTATAGATATAATTTACAAATGGGCTTTAGCCCAAAATTAATCTATCTTTAACAAACCATCATCTACAATATTAGGCAAGGTAACCACAAGGTTAGGATTTGCCTCCATTGCACGTTTTATTGCAAAAACAGCCTCTTCATTCCTTGCCCAGCTTCTACGGGCAATACCGTTGTTCACATCCCAGTAGAGCATTGATTTCAACCTTCTGTCAGCATCATCGCTTCCATCCAGTAACATTCCAAAACCACCATTAATTACTTCGCCCCAGCCAACGCCGCCGCCATTATGAATTGAAACCCACGTTGCACCGCGGAATGAATCACCGATTACATTCTGGATAGCCATATCAGCAGTAAAACGTGAACCGTCATAAATATTAGAGGTTTCACGGAACGGTGAATCAGTTCCAGATACATCATGATGATCGCGACCAAGAACAACCGGCTCCGAAATATGACCGGCTTTAATTGCTTTATTAAACGCTTCAGCAATTTTAACACGGCCTTCACAATCGGCATATAAAATTCTTGCCTGTGAACCGACAACAAGTTTATTCTTTTTTGCTTCTTTTATCCAGCGTATATTATCTTTCATTTGCTGCTGGATCTCAACCGGAGATGTTTTGGCAAGTTCTTCCAAAACTTCAACAGCTATCTGGTCAGTTTTATCAAGATCTTCAGGATTACCCGAAGTACAAACCCATCTGAAAGGACCGAATCCGTAATCGAAACACATTGGTCCCATTATATCCTGAACGTAAGAAGAATATTTAAAAGTGCCGTCCTCTTTCATTATGTCGGCTCCAGCCCTACTCGATTCCAGCAGAAAAGCATTACCATAATCAAAAAAGTACATACCGTTTGCGGTAAGCTTATTTATCGCAGCCACCTGCCTTCTCAGCGATTCCTGCACTTTTTCCTTAAACAAACCAGGATTTTCCGACATCATCTTCTGAGACTCTTCAAAACTAACTCCAACAGGATAATAACCGCCTGCCCATGGATTATGAAGTGAAGTTTGGTCTGAGCCAAGCTCAACTTTAATATTTTCTTTAGCAAACTTTTCCCACAGATCGACAATATTACCATGATAAGCCAGCGAAACGCCTTCTTTAGCTGCCCTTGCTTTTTCTATTCTTGCGAGAAGCTGATCAAGGTCAGTATAAACTTCATCAACCCAACCCTGTGAATGTCTTGTGTTTAATGCTTTAGGATTTATCTCAGCTATAACACCAATTGCTCCTGCAATAACTGCTGCTTTTGGCTGAGCGCCTGACATTCCGCCAAGTCCGGAAGAAACAAATAGTTTTCCCGCCAAACCTTCACCATCTTTCTGAATAAGCCTTCCGGCATTAAGAACAGTAATAGTTGTTCCATGAACGATGCCTTGTGGACCTATATACATGAACGAACCTGCCGTCATTTGCCCATATTGCGAAACGCCAAGTGCATTGAACTTTTCCCAGTCGTCCTGCTTTGAATAATTAGGAATTACCATACCGTTTGTTACCACAACTCGCGGAGCATCTTTATGTGAAGGAAACAATCCCATCGGGTGACCTGAATAAAGCGCCAGAGTTTGTTCGTCAGTCATTGTTGCCAGATACTTCATTGTAAGAAGATACTGTGCCCAGTTCTGAAAAACAGCACCGTTGCCACCATAAGTAATAAGCTCATGCGGATGCTGAGCAACAATATTATGAAGATTATTTTGTAGCATAAGCATTATTGCCGCGGCTTGTTTCGATTTATGAGGATATTCATTAATATTCCTGGCATAAATTTCATACTTCGGTTTAAAGCGATACATATAAATACGACCGAAATCCTTTAACTCCTTCGCAAATTCAGGAGCAAGAACAGCATGATGCTTCTTATCGAAATACCTTAAAGCATTTCTAAGAGCAAGTTTTTTCTCTTCCTTGCTGAGAATATCTTTCCTTTTAGGTGCATGGTTAACATTAACATCATATTGTGCCGGTTCCGGAAGTATATCAGGAATGCCCTGTAATATTGTTTCTTTAAAATCTTTCATAATGATCAACGAATTGTTTTTGATGCAACAAAATTAAGATTTTTTTTTGCAATGTTTAAGGTATATTTTTAAGATAAACTTCATTTTTTAATATCTTAGCACCACAAAATACATTTTTATGAAAAAGATAGTCTTTTTATTATTGACATTGCTCACACTTAACTCCATCGCCCAACAGGCAATTCAGCCTTCAAGGATAGATTCCGTTACTATGCGCGACGGCAAAAAGCTTGCTGTTGACATATATATTCCCGATACCTCAGCCGGACACTCCTACCCTGTCATCCTGATTCAAACACCTTACAACCGCACCCTATACCGTACAATAGGAATACCTCTTATAAAATTTGCTTTGTCAACAAGTCCGTTCGCATTTGTCATTGCTGACTGGCGCTGTTTTTATGGTTCTGCTTCGGCATGTGCCGGAAATTATGATAGAGGTTTAGATGGTTACGATCTTATCGAATGGATTGCGGCTCAAAGTTGGTGTACTCAGAAAGTCGGCACTTGGGGACCATCGGCACTTGGAAGAATACAATTCCAAACTGAAAAGAAAAACCCACCTCATCTTGTCTGCTGTGTTCCAATTGTTGCCGGACCACAATACGAATATGGCGAATATTATCAGGGCGGAGTTTATAAAACCGAATATCTTCAACAGCTCGACCTTCTCGGCTTCGGCCTTTCACCTTTTGTAAGGCAACACCAGGTGCACGATATTACATGGCAGTATGTTGAAAACACAAACAATTATCCTGATTCAATCAGAGTTCCAAACCTTATGATTGGAGGTTGGTACGATCATGCTACTGAATATATTCTAAATTTCTTTAATGAAATCAGAACATCTTCACCTGTAAATGTTCGCGATAAGCACAGGTTGCTGATGGGACCATGGACACATTCAGGAATTGGTCTGGCGCAGCAAGCACAACTAACTTATAATAACTCCAAAGGATGGAGCGATTCACTTGCTTTGATATTCTTTAATTACTATCTGAATAATGTCAATAATGGATGGGATACGGTTCAGTATATTAAGTATTTCCAGATGGGAGAAAATACATGGAAACACTCTTCTGTATGGCCGCCGGTCGGTGTTACACAGTATGATCTCTATTTCCATAAAGATGGCTCTTTAAGCACTGCAATGCCAACCGGAACTACAGATTACGATTCTCTTGTTTATGATCCAAGAAACCCTTCACCAACAATAGGCGGTTCAACGTTAAGAACAGATCTTATTCAGGGACCATGCGACCAGGCACCAATTGTGGAAAGTAGAAATGACATACTCACTTTTACCACGCCTGCCCTGGGAGCAAATGTAGTGATGAAAGGAAAGTCAATAATCACTATTAAAGTATCATCCGACAGAAAAGATACTGACTTTGCAATAAGACTTACTGATGTATATCCTGACGGAAGATCAATGCTAGTTATGGATGGTATCAGAAGACTAAGATTTCGTGACGGATATGCCGCTACTGATACATCATGCGGAACTCCCGGACAGATATATAATATGGTAATAGAACTGCCGACTTCATGTATTACTTTTCTCGCAGGTCATAAGATAAGAATTGATATAACTTCCTCCAATTACCCGCGTTTTGACTGTAACCTCAATAATGGAGGGCAAATGCTGGTTGCAGGTGATTCATTGATTGCGACTAACAGAATTTTTATGAACTCTCTCAATGCTTCCTCAATACAATTATATCTTGTTGATTTTACCGGTAGTATTAAAAATAACCCTCCGGAAGATAATGGTTTTAATATTTATCCGAATCCTGCGAATAATTTTGTAAATATCTTTTCTGAAAAGGAAGGTAATTATCTTGTTGAGTTACTAGATATCACAGGTAAAGTAGTAATTTCAGAAATGAGTTATATTTCAAAATCAGTAAAAAAGATTAACATCGAAAATCTTGCTTCAGGAACTTACATTTTAAAGATTTCAGACAGCAAAGATTATTTCAGTAAAAAAATAATTGTAAACAAATAAAACAAAATATATGGCAATCACATTTGATGATTATTCAGCAGTTGATCAGCAAACTATCGACAATAAACTAAAGAATATCTACAACTACAATATTCCAGGCATGGACAGAAAGGACATGCTTAGGTTGATCCTTAGCTGCATCGACCTTACCACGCTTGAAGGTTCAGACAATACTGCAAAAATTGCGGAGCTTTGCAATAAAGCGATGGAATTGCAGCCAAATGTTGCAGCTGTTTGTGTTTATCCGCCGTTCGTACGACAATGTAAAGAGTTGTTAAAAGGCAAAGATATAAATGTGGCTTCTGTTGCCGGTGCTTTTCCATCAGGACAATCGCCAATCGAAGTCAAACTTCAGGAAATACAGTATGCTGTTAACGAAGGAGCAGATGATATCGATATGGTTATCTCAAGAGGAAAATTTCTTGAAGGTAAATATGATGAAGTCGCGGCTGAAATATCAGCTATTAAAGAAGTCTGTAAAAACATACATCTAAAAGTAATCCTAGAGACAGGAGAACTTCAGACTATTGGCAATATCAGAAAAGCCTCTGAAATTGCTATTAATGCAGGCGCTGATTTTATTAAAACTTCAACAGGTAAGATATCCGTCAATGCAACTGAAACAGCAGCACTTGTAATGGCTGAAACAATTAAAGAGTATTATCTCAAAACAGGAAAGATGATTGGATTTAAACCTGCCGGCGGTATTGCGGATAATGATTCGGCTATAAATTATCTAAAGATCATATATTACACACTCGGAGAAAAATGGGCGAACAAGCACCTTTTCAGGGTTGGTGCGAGCCGCCTGGCAATAAAGATTTCAGAAGAAATACAAAGCTAAAACTACTTCGAAACAATTTAAACACTAAATATCTCAGGCAATATTTAATTGCACGGATATAATTGTGTATGGCTCTTCCAAATTTCTGAAAATTCTCAGGAATATATAAAGATATCAGTCGCAACAGATTTTTTATTAATTTTGTTAAATAATCATTTTAATATGGAAAAGCTTTATCCTTTAAAATTCTATCCTATTTATAAAGATAAAATCTGGGGCGGACAAAAAATTAAAACTGTGCTTGATAAAAACTTTTCACCACTTCTTAATTGTGGAGAACTGTGGGCAATTTCAGGAGTTGAAGAAGAACAATCAGTTGTTGCAAATGGATTTCTTGAAGGTAATGAGCTTAATGAGCTTGTTGAAGTTTATATGGAAGATTTGGTTGGCGATAAAGTTTTCAAAAAGTATGGAAATGTTTTTCCAATACTTATTAAGTTTATTGACACTAATTCATATCTCTCACTTCAGGTTCACCCTGACGATAAAATGGCCAAGAAATATCATGATGAAAACTTCGGTAAAAACGAAATGTGGTATATTATTCAAGCAGACCATGACGCAGAACTTATTAGCGGATTCAGTAAAAAAACTTCTTCTGAGGAGTTTGCTTCTGCTTTGAATGATAAAAAAATAGAAGAGTTTTTGAATTTTGAAAAAGTAAACCGGGGAGACGTGTTCGATATTCCGGCTGGAAGAATTCATGCTATCGGACCCCGTATTTTACTTGCCGAAATACAACAAACTTCTGATATTACATACCGCATCTATGACTGGGATCGCATCGGAGTTGATGGCTTAAAAAGAGAGCTGCATACCGAACTTGCCTTAAAAGCACTGAATTTCAGCGTTGAAAACAATTATAAAAATACTTATACCAGCATTTTAAACAAACCGGCAAATCTTGTCGAAAACGAATACTTCAAAACAAATATTTTTGAATTTGACAAAAAGATACAATTTGACACCGGCTTAATGGATTCGTTTGTAATTCATGTTTGTGTAGATGGTGAATATGCGCTTACCTCTGCTAATAACGAACCATTGGTAATTAAAAAAGGAGAGTCTGTTCTTATCCCTGCAGCATTAAATATTTATGAAGTTACTCCGACATGCTCCGCCAGAATACTTGAGGTTTTTATCAGTTAAACTTCCAAATTATTCATAATTAAATTTAAAGACTTCTGATAATTTTACTTTCAAAAGCTCTTTCATCTTTGTAAAATCCTGTTTTACTCCTGTTTCTTTTTCAAGAGAAGTTACCGATTTATCTGTAAAACCACAAGGGTTTATATAATTAAAATACTCAAGATTAGTATTAATATTGAAGGCAAAACCATGCATTGTAATATGACGGCTTGCCTTAACTCCGATAGCGCAGATTTTTCTGGCTCTTGCATTATCAGCATCTAACCATACTCCTGTTGCACCTTCAAGCCTTTCTGCTTTAATATTGAACTCCTTCAAAAATATAATTATCGATTCCTCGATTTTATTTATATAGTCTCTGATTCCCAAACCAAACTGCTCAAGGTCGAATATTGGGTATCCAACAATTTGACCCGGACCATGATAAGTTATATCACCACCTCTGTTGGTTTTAAAAAACTCTGCGTTTTTTGCCTGGAGTTGTATGAAATTAAGCAGAAGATTATCCTCCGAACCACTTTTCCCGAGTGTATAAACATGCGGATGCTCACAAAAAAGCAAATGGTTTTCCGGTTCATTTGTTTTATCAGCATTTTCTCTTTTGGCGGCTTTTATTTTCAGGCTTTTATTAAATATTTCTTCCTGAAAATCCCAGGCTTCTTTGTAGCTAATTGGTCCGAGGTCTTTATATTTTACGAGAGGCATTTGTTTTTTTATGCAAAAGTAGGGAATGTTTTTGATTTAAACTTATTTTATAGAATGATTGAAATTGCAATTTAATTATTGTAGTATTTTGTTTTGTAAACTAATGCCATCTAAAATGAATCAACTCATACGATTTTATTATGATTACTTTTGTTTAAGCTTACCTGAACAAACTCGGCAGGTGTGAAATTAAAAAGCTCTTACCATTTCTTACACAGAGGTTCGCAGAGAAATAATTTCATTCCGTATTTGCATATTAATTTGATTCACTCACAAACATTTCATCCAAAAATATTAGATTTGCAAAAAATTATCAATATGGCAACAGAATATAGCGAACAGGAACAAATTAGAAGAAACTCTCTTAATGAACTTTACAGTTTGGGAATTGACCCTTATCCCGCAGAATCGTTTTTGATAAATGCAAATACCGAAGAAATACTTAAAAACTTCCCACTGGATAATTCACTTTACCAGGATGTTTCTTTAACCGGTCGTATTATGAGCCGCCGTATTATGGGCGCTGCCTCCTTTACAGAAATTCAGGATTCGACAGGCAGAATACAGTTATACTTTAAAAGAGACGATATCTGCCAAGGTGAAGATAAAACAATGTATAATACCGTTTTTAAACGCCTTTTAGATATTGGAGATATTATAGGCGTAAAAGGTTTTGTATTTACCACGCAGATGGGAGAAACAACTATTCATGTCAAAGAATTTAAAATCCTTTGTAAATCACTTCGTCCATTGCCAATTGTAAAGGAAAAAGATGATGTTGTTTATGATGCATTTACTGATGCAGAATTAAGATATCGTCAAAGATATGTTGATCTTATCGTCAACCCTGAAGTAAGAAAGACATTCGTTTACAGAACTACTCTGGTAAACTCGATGAGAAACTTCCTGAACGCCAAAGGTTACCTCGAAGTTGAAACGCCTATTTTACAACCGCTTTACGGTGGTGCTGCTGCTCGTCCCTTCAAAACTCATCATAACACTCTTGATATTCCATTGTACTTAAGGATAGCCAATGAGCTTTATCTTAAAAGACTAATAGTTGGCGGATACGATGGAGTTTTCGAGTTTTCAAAAGATTTTCGTAATGAAGGAATGGACCGCTTCCATAATCCGGAGTTTACTCAGATGGAGCTTTATGTTGCATACAAAGACTACGAATGGATGATGGATACCGTTGAAGAAATGGTCGAAAAAATTGCGCTTGACCTGCATGGAAAAACCGAAGTAAAGGTTGGAGATAACATAGTTAATTTCAAACGTCCTTGGCAAAGGTTTACCATGTTTGAAGCAATAAAACACTTTACAGGTATTGATATTTCTGAAATGGATGAAAAAGCACTGGCTGATACGGCAAAAAGCCTTGGTGTTGAAGTTAATCCTTCGATGGGAAAAGGAAAACTCATCGATGAGATATTTGGTGAAAAATGCGAACCTAATCTGATACAGCCTACTTTTATCACTGATTATCCGGTTGAGATGTCGCCACTTGCAAAAAAGCACCGTTCAAAAAAAGGACTTGTTGAAAGATTTGAAGCAATATGCAACGGCAAAGAGTTATGCAATGCATTTTCGGAACTTAACGATCCAATCGATCAGCGCAAACGTTTCGAAGGTCAGCTTGAACTCGGAAAAAGAGGTGATGAAGAATCAATGGTTCTTGACGAAGATTTCCTTCGTGCTCTTGAATTCGGAATGCCACCAACAGCAGGTTTGGGAATTGGGATAGATCGTCTAACCATGATAATGACCAACTCACAATCTATACAGGATGTTCTTTTCTTTCCTCAGATGCGTCCTGAAATAACTTCAGCAGCAGTTTCAGCTTCAGATGAATTTATTGCCATGGGAATTCCAGAGGTATGGGCAAACCTGATTATGAAAGCAGGAATCTCTTCAAAAGAATCTTTAAAACTTGCAAACCCGAATAAGCTTTTTAACGACCTCTGTGGTCTAAGAAAGAAGAATAAGATAGATGCTCCGCCACCAACTAAGGAAGAAGTTGCAGGCTGGGTAAATTAAACCTCTGTCGTGGTGACTATTAACAAAACTTAATGTTATGATAGTCATCCTGACAGTAATTAAAGAAGTGACTTAGCCGCCTTAACTATTCCTGCTACATCATAACCACATTCGGCAAATAACTCCTGAAGTGTACCTTGCTCTATGAAATTATCAGGTATTCCAAGTTTCTTTATTGAGGCATGGTAACCATTTTCAACCATGAATTCTGTAACAGCTGTGCCAAGTCCACCAATCATTGATCCATCTTCAACAGTTATTATTTTTGAGAATTTTTTAAATATCTCGTGCAAAAGATCAGTATCAATAGGTTTTAAGAAACGCATATCATAAACAGCTGCCGAAATATTTTCACTGCCAAGTTTATCAGCAGCTTCAACAGCATAATTTCCATGATGACCGATTGAAATTATGGCAATATCATTTCCATCATTCAGTTTCTGTCCTTTACCAATTTCAATTATTGAGAATTCCTTTTCCCAATCAACAATAACACCTGATGAACGCGGATAACGAATGGCAAATGGCATTTTTGCATTAAGTGCCGTAAACATAAGATTTCTCAGCTCAATCTCATTCAAAGGTGATGAAATTATAATATTTGGAATAGAGCGTAAATATGAAAGGTCAAAGGCACCATGATGTGTTGCGCCATCCTCACCTACCAGACCACCTCTGTCAATACAAAATACAACATGAAGTTTTTGAAGGGCAACATCATGAATTATCTGATCATAAGCACGCTGAAGAAATGAAGAGTAAATATTGCAATAAGGAATATAACCTTGAGCTGCAAGTCCGGCAGAAAAAGTTACAGCATGTTGCTCTGCAATTCCCACGTCAAAAGTTCTTTCAGGAAAACGGTCCATCATTAATTTCATCGAGCAACCTGTGAGCATTGCAGGTGTAACTCCTATTATTTTATTGTTTGTCTCTGCAATTTCAACAAGGGTTTTCCCAAAAACATACTGATACTTCGGTGGTTTGTCATTGCAAACAACATCAATTATTTCACCGGTATCTTTATCAAAATGACCGGGAGCATGAAATTTTGTCTGCTCATCTTCAGCAGATTGATAACCTTTCCCTTTAACTGTAATACAATGAAGTAATTTAGGACCATTTATCACCTTCAAATCCTCAAATATTTTTACCATCCTGATTACATCATGTCCATCGACAGGACCAAAATACCTGAACCCTAATGACTCAAAAAGATTACTGTCCTTGAATATCATGGCTTTCAATCCATCAAGGAATTTCCCGATATATCTTCTGAAAGCTCCTTTTGTAATATTCCAGATATTGCCTTTCAGCTTATTGTAAAATTTAGAGGTAGAAATATCAGTAAAATATTCCTTTAAAGCACCAACATTTTTGTCAATAGCAATACCGTTATCATTAAGTATTACAAGAAGGTTTGTTTTAGACACTCCTGCATGGTTAAGCGCTTCAAATGCCATTCCGCCTGTCATCGAACCATCACCAATAACGGCAATATGCTGTCTTTTTTTCTCTTCGCTTAGTGCGGAAGCTATAGCCATTCCAAGTGTAGCCGAAATTGATGTCGAAGAATGTCCCGTGCCAAAAGCATCAAAATTGCTCTCGCTCATTTTCGGATAACCGCTTATTCCCTTAAATTTCCTGTTGGTGTAAAATAAATCTTTTCTGCCCGTAAGAATCTTATGCGTATACGCCTGATGACCAACATCCCAGATAAGCTTGTCTTCCGGCGAATTAAAGACATAATGCAAGGCAACCGTAAGCTCAATTGTACCTAAATTTGCTCCCAGATGTCCCGGATTATGAGAAACAGTATCGATAATAAATTCTCTAATTTCATTACATAGTACGGGTAATTCCTTTAGCTCCAGCTTTTTTAAATCCGAAACAGAATTTACTTTTTTTAAAAGTTCACCTTGTTTTGTATGCATTAGTAATTTTTGCTTTTTGCACTTGCAAAATTATTAATATTTCTATTGATATGAATCGCAAGCTTTACTTTTTTCTACTAACGATAATTAACAGTAAAATTGTGATATATCAATATTATTATTTTCATGGTTTATTCTTGCAAATTATATCGCTCAGAATTTTCAATTGCATTTCTTGGATTTTTCGCTTATTTTTGCAGGTTAGAAAAATTAAATGAAGATGTACAAATATTATAAGATAGCTGAACTGCTCAAACTTAACGAGTTTGAAATTCCTGTTAATGTTAAAGGATGGGTAAGAACCCGCCGTGGAAACAAGAGTATTGCATTTATCGCAATTAACGACGGCTCAATAATTCATAATATCCAGGTAGTTGCCGAACTTGAAAAATTTGATGAAGAAACAATTAAGCTCATAAATACCGGCTCATGCATTTCAGTTGATGGTGTTCTTGTTAAATCACAAGGTCAGGGACAAACTGTTGAAATACAGGCAAAAAATATACATGTGTACGGCAATGCTGATCCCGAAAAATATCCTTTACAGAAAAAAGGACATACTCTCGAGTTTTTAAGAGAAATTGCACATTTACGTCCCAGAACAAATACTTTTGGAGCAGTTTTAAGAATCAGGCATGCTATGGCTTATGGTATTCATAAGTATTTTAATGATCGTGGGTTTTATTATATGCATACGCCTATCATTACAGGTTCAGATGCCGAAGGTGCAGGTGCTATGTTTCATGTTACAACTTTAGACCTTAACAATATTCCAAAAACTGAAACTGCTAAAATTGATTTCTCAAAAGATTTTTTCGGCAAAGAAACTAATCTCACTGTGTCAGGTCAGTTGGAAGGAGAACTTGGGGCTCTTGCATTAGGATGCATTTATACTTTTGGTCCCACATTCAGAGCTGAAAATTCGAATACTCCCCGTCACCTTGCAGAATTCTGGATGATAGAACCGGAAATGGCATTTTATGAGATAAAAGAAAATATGGATCTTGCAGAAGATTTTCTGAAGTATCTTATCAGCTATGCACTTGAAAAATGCATCGATGACCTTGAATTCCTGCAAAAAATGTATGACCCTGAGCTTATTGAAAGACTTAAATTTATTGTTGACAATGAATTCATCAGGCTTTCTTATACAGAGGGAATTGACATTCTTATGAAATCTGGTCAAAAATTCGAATATCCCGTAAATTGGGGGCTTGATCTTCAATCCGAACACGAAAGATATCTTGTTGAAAAACATTTTAAAAAGCCGGTAATTCTTACAGATTATCCTAAAGAAATTAAAGCTTTTTATATGAAACAGAATGATGACGGCAAGACAGTGCGTGCTATGGATGTTTTGTTTCCTAAGATAGGTGAGATTATTGGCGGCTCACAACGTGAGGAAGATTTCGATAAGTTACTCTCAAGAATTAATGAATTGGGAATACCCGAAAAAGATGTATGGTGGTATTTGGAAACAAGAAAATATGGAACCGCACCTCATAGCGGATTCGGGTTAGGCTTTGAAAGATTAATTCTATTTGTAACTGGAATGGCCAATATCAGAGATGTGATACCATTCCCAAGAACACCACAAAACGCAGAATTTTAATATCATAACAACTATGATAAAACAATCTCTTCAACAAAAACTTCAACAAAAATTATCTCCCCAGCAGATACAACTCGTCAAGCTGCTTGAAGTACCTACTTTTGCTCTTGAAGAAAGGATAAAACAGGAACTCGAAGAAAATCCTGCACTCGAAATAACAGATGATGACCTTGATAAAGAAGTTATCGAAGATAAAGACGAACAGGAAGAGGATGAAAAAGAAGAATCTGAAGTTGCTGTAGATGAAATTGAAACTGAAGATTTTGATCTTAGTCAGTATTATGATGAAGATGAAATCCCTGCATATAAAATGAGTCTTAAAGAAGACCCTAATGAAGAAAGAAAAGATATTCCATTCACATCAGGTGTTTCGTTTTCTGAGTATTTGATTTCCCAATTGGGATTACAAAAGATAACTGAAAAAGAAAACAAAATAGGCATTTATATTATTGGTAATATTGATGATACCGGATACCTCCAAAGGGATTTAAACCTTATGGTTAATGATATTTCTTTCAGCCTTAATATTTCAACAAACATTAAAGAGCTTGAAAGTGTTCTTAAAATAATTCAGGAACTCGACCCACCGGGAGTCGGAGCAAGAAACCTTCAGGAATGTCTTTCAATTCAGCTTAACAGAAAAGATGATTCAGAAAGAGATATTGAAAATGCTCAACTTGTTCTGGATAAATGCTTCGAAGAATTTACCCGTAAGCATTATGAAAAAATTTGCAAAAAACTAAATATCACTGAACAGGAACTAAAACTTGCCATCGACCAGATTTTAAAACTGAATCCCAAACCCGGTAATGCTTATAACGAATCATCAAGAGCAAACCAGTACATTATTCCAGATTTTACTATAACAAATAATGACGGCAAACTTGAGCTCACGCTGAATTCAAGAAATTCTCCTGACCTGAAAATCAATAAGTCATTCAATGAAATAATTGAAACTTACGGTACTCCTGAAAGAAAAGCTAAAACTCAGGAACAAAAAGACCTTGTGGTATTCGTTAAACAGAAACTCGAATCTGCAAAGTGGTTTATTGACATGATAAAACAACGGCAAAATACACTTTATTCTACTATGAAAGCTATAATGGAATATCAAAAAGAGTATTTTATCGATGGCGATGAAACTAAACTTAAGCCAATGATACTTAAAGATATTGCTGACATTGTAAAATTAGATATATCAACAATATCACGTGTTGCTAACAGCAAATATGTCCAAACATCATTCGGAACACTCCCATTGAAAAGCTTTTTCTCCGAATCAATGTCTACTGACAGCGGTGATGAAGTTTCAAACAGGGAAATAAAAAAAATCATGTCAGATTGTATTGATACTGAGGATAAAAGAAGACCTGTGACTGACGAGGCTCTTGCAAAGATTCTTAAAAGTAAAGGTTATAATATTGCCCGCCGCACAGTAGCAAAATATCGCGAACAAATTGGAATTCCGGTGGCAAGACTTAGAAAAAAGCTGTAGGATGTTTGAACAAAAATTTGCAAAATTTATTTCATTTGTTTTTCACCCGATTTTCATTCCCACACTAGGAGTCCTGATAATTATCAATGCCGGCACTTTTCCTATACCTTTAAACATACAATTGATGATATTTGGCCTGATGGTAAGCTCTACCATCGCACTTCCGCTATTGATACTTTTCATTTATTTTAAGTCGAATTTCATTTCCTCAATGCAAATGGAAGAGAAATCTGACAGAAATCTTCCTTATCTTATTATGCTGGTTACCTACACTATTATTTATCTTTTATTCCTTAAAGTAAGTTTGCCTGATGTCTTTCACAGATACCTGCTTGGTAATATTATTATCTGTCTTATTGTAATATTGATAAACCTTAGGTTTAAAATAAGTATTCATACAATTGGCATCGGAGGACTAACCGGTGCATTAATAGGGATTTCATCTAGATTGATGATAAATCTAAACATCATTATATTCTTATTAATTTTGTTATCCGGAATTATCGGGTTTTCGAGGCTCAGGCTAAATGCACATAAGCCATCTGAAGTATATTCCGGTTTTTTGCTTTCGCTGATTTTCTATATTTTACTGTTTGTTTATTAAAAAAAAGCCCCGCATTTCTGAAGGGCATTTTTATTATTTTTTTATAGAGGCGAAATTGTTACTCCGACAGAAATCGGGTACATTTCAGGACCAAGATCCTTTTTAAAGAGGTCAGATATCTGATAGAAAGCAAAAGCTGTAACCCATCTCCAACCAATTCTTAAAGTTGCACCATACCTGAATTTTTCAATATTTGGAATCTTATAATTTTTCACTTTTACCACATTGTCAGTTATTAATGTGTTCCAATATTCTGTTCCATGATATTTGGTATAACTTGTAACAAGTATTCCTGCTTTAAATCCCAAACCTACTTTAAATCCGTTGTTTTTAGTTCTAAAGCGGAACTCAATCGGAATATCGGCATAAACTGTTGTCATTTTATTGTTCTTGTAAGTAACTTCAGAGTTTCCATTTGTTTTTGGAATCTCAAAAAAAGATGTTTTTCCATAAGAGAAAGTTCCTGTAGTTGTATCTAATAACTTTTCTCTAGCAATATATGAATCGCTGTATAAATTATGACAGCTTATCCCAAGGCCGGCAGCAAAACCAAAATTAGATTTCCCGAAAGGAAGATCTTTCATATAATAAACATTTGCGCCCCTGTTTATATTCTTAGTTGTCGATACCGTTGAAGGTACTCCTTGCCAGAGATCAACAAAAACATCAACCATTATTCGATCAGCTGGTTTGAGTTTTTTAATCGCATTTGTTGAAGCATCTGTAATCTTTTCCTGTGCACTGCAATTAATAATGAGTACAACGCTAAATATTATAATCAGGAGCTTTTTCATAAAATTCTTTTCAATTTTTTTACAAATATATAATTTTTTTGAATTAAAAAACCCCGAGAATAATTTTCGGGGTATTATAATTTTAAATTAAACAGAATTCTACAACCTCTTAAAGTTAGATTATTAGCAACTATAAAAGGTTAAATGAAATCACTATCCTGTACAGCTTACCAGCTTCAAGGTTCTCAAACTTTAGTTCAGAAAAGTTTGAACTTACATATTCAGCTAAAACAGGCAATTTTGAAAAAGAAGAAAGAACCTTTAGATTCCCTTTTTCGTCAACATTGAAAATTACAGTAACATCACCC
>CAZELC010000012.1:0-19296 GCA_964512865.1 uncultured Bacteroidales bacterium | reverse complement strand
GACGCTGCAGGAAACACTGCAACTTGTAATTTCGATGTTAAAGTAACTGACAATACAAACCCTGTAATTACATCTTGTGGTGCAACCGGAACACAAAATGTAAATACTAACAACTCCTGTTTTTATAATGTAAGTGGAACTGCATGGGATGCCACCGCAAATGACAATTGCGGAGTTTCATCTCTAAGTTATCTCCTTACTGGTGCCACTGCAGGATCAGGAGCAACACTTAACGGAGTTTCATTCAATTTAGGAACAACAACTGTTACTTGGACTGCCACTGACGCTGCAGGAAATACTGCAACATGCAGTTTCAATGTAGTTGTGACAGACATTGTTAATCCTGTTTTTGCTTCCTGTGGAGCAACAGGTACTCAGAGTGTTTTTGCAAACGATGCGTGTAAATACATTGTAAGCGGAAATGCCTGGAATCCTACAGTGACTGAAAATTGTGGTACTGCAACGGTTGCCTATACATTATCAGGTGCAACAACCGGAAGTGGTACTAGTTTAAATGGTGCAAATTTTAATCTAGGAGTTACTACTGTCACCTGGACTGCCACTGACGCTGCAGGAAACACTGCAACTTGTAATTTCGATGTTAAAGTAACTGACAATATAAACCCGACAATTACATCATGTGGTGTAACCGGAACACAAAACGTAAATGCTAATTCAGGTTGTTCTTATGTACTAAGTGGTAATGCATGGAATGCTTCTGCAACAGATAATTGCGGAGTAAGTTCATTAATTTACACTTTAACAGGTGCCACTACAGGAACAGGCACAACACTTAACGGTGTTACCTTCAACTCAGGCACAACAACAGTTATCTGGACAGCAACCGACGCTGCTGGTAATAGTTCATCATGTAGTTTTAATGTTGTTGTTGCAGATGTAATTAACCCTGTTTTCTCAAGTTGCGGCGCTACAGGAAACCAAAATGTAAATGCAAATTCTTCCTGTAAATATATTATAAATGGCACTGCATGGTATGCAGTTGCAACAGATAATTGCGGTGTTTCAACACTCATATATACATTATCAGGAGCAACAACAGGTACCGGAACGACATTAAACGGAGTATCACTCAATTTGGGAAACACAATGGTTACATGGGTTGTGACTGATGCTGCAGGAAATACTGCATCATGTAGTTTTAATGTTATTGTTTCAGATAATACTAATCCTGTGATTACTTCATGTGGCGTAACCGGCACTCAGGTAGTAAATGCAAATTCAACTTGCCATTATATTGCAAGTGGGACTGCATGGAATGCAACAGCTACTGATAATTGCGGTATTTCAACTTTGAATTATACACTATCAGGTGCAACTTCTGGAACAGGAACTACACTTGATGGCGTTATATTTAATTTAGGCACTACCAATGTTACCTGGGTGGCAACTGACAATGCAGGTAATACAAGCAATTGTAGCTTTAGCGTAATTGTTACTGACAATATTAACCCTGTAATTTCATCATGTGGAGCAACCGGAACACAAACAGTAAACGCTAATTCTTCATGTAAGTACACTATTACAGGAACATTATGGGATGCTACAGCTTCAGATAACTGTGGAATATCAACTTTAGTTTATTCACTTTCTGGTGCAACAACCGGAACAGGAACATCATTAAACGGGGTTGTTCTAAATCAAGGAACAACAACAATAACATGGACCGCTACTGACGCTGCCGGAAATTCGTCCAACTGTAGCTTTAGTGTAATAGTTGCCGATCATACTAATCCTATTATTACCTCATGTGGTGGTTCCGGGACTCAAACAGTCAATTCAAATTCAGGTTGCAGCTATTTATTAAGTGGTACTGCATGGGACGCTATAGCTACAGATAACTGCAGCACTCCTACTCTATCTTATTCATTATCAGGTGCAACAACAGGAACAGGAGCAACATTAAACGGAGTCACTTTTAATACAGGTACAACAACAGTAATATGGACTGCAACAGATGCTTCTGGAAATACAACAAATTGCAATTTCAATGTAGTTGTTACCGATAATGTGAACCCTGTTATTTCATCATGTGGGGCATCAGGTACACAGAATGTAAATGCCAATTCAGCGTGTAAGTATATTGTTAACGGAACAGCCTGGGATGCAACTGCATCAGATAACTGCGGAGTTTCTACAATATCATATACACTTTCTGGTGCTACAACTGGTAATGGTACAACATTAAATGGAGTTGGTTTTAATATAGGGACAACAATGGTTACATGGTTAGTGACTGACGCTGCCGGGAATACAGCAACTTGCAACTTCAATGTTGTTGTAACAGATAATATTAATCCGGTTATTTCTTCATGTGGTGCAACAGGAACACAAAATGTAACATCAAATAGCGGATGTGCATACACTGTCAGTGGTAATGCCTGGAACGCAAGTGCAACAGATAACTGCAGTGTTTCATCACTTACTTATTCTCTTTCAGGAGCAACGACAGGAACAGGTGCTAATCTTAATGGTGTTATTTTTAATAATGGCACTACTACGGTTACATGGACAGCAACTGATGCTGCGGGAAACTCTGCATCATGCAATTTCGATGTTGTTGTTAAAGATAATATTAACCCTATTTTCTCTACATGTGGCGCAAGCGGAACTCAAAATGTGTTTGCAAATTCAGGTTGCAGATATATTGTGAGCGGAACAGCATGGGATGCAATTGCAACCGATAATTGCGGAGTTTCTACAATAACTTATACCCTGTCAGGCGCAACAACCGGTACCGGAAACACACTCAACGGAGTATCCTTTAACTCAGGGACAACCTTAGTTACATGGTTAGTTACAGATGCTGCAGGAAATACTGCTAATTGCAGTTTCAACGTTGTTGTTGCTGATAATGTCAATCCGGTTATTTCTTCATGTGGTGCGACAGGGACACAAAATGTAAGCTCAAATTCAGGATGTAACTATCAGGTTAATGGAAATGCATGGGATGCAGTTGCAACCGATAATTGCGGTATAGCAACAATAGTTTACACTCTGTCAGGAGCAACAACAGGAACCGGTACTTCATTAAATGGGGTAACCTTCAACAAAGGCACAACAACAGTAGTTTGGACTGCAACTGATAATGCTGGTAATAATACAAACTGTAGTTTTACGGTTATTGTTTCTGACCATATAAATCCTGTGATTTCATCATGTGGGGCTACAGGGACTCAAAATGTGATAGCAAATTCATCCTGTCAGTATGTTGTTTCAGGAAATGGATGGGATGCAACAGCAACAGATAATTGCGGAGTTTCAACACTCACATATTCTCTATCAGGAGCAACAACAGGATCGGGTACATCACTTGACGGTGTTATTTTTAATTCCGGAACAACAATAGTTACATGGTTAGCTACTGATTCTTCAGGAAATACATCTAACTGCTCATTTACTGTTATCGTCAAAGACCAGACTAATCCTGTAATTACCTGTTCAGGACCTGTTATATTTAGCACAAGCCCCGGCTCATGCAATGCGATAGGAATTTCTCTCACAGCTCCTGTAGCTAGCGATAATTGTTCTGTTTCAAGTCTTGTTAATAACGCTCCGTTTATTTATCCTGTTGGTAATACGAATGTTATTTGGATTGCTACAGATGGTGCCGGAAATTCTTCTTCTTGTAGTCAGTTGGTAAAGGTCAATGCAGCTCCATTGGCTTCAAATGATATTTATGTAATCCCAGAGGATGCACCAGCTCCATTTACAGTGCTTTCTAATGATTATGATTGCGATAACAACCTTGTCCCATCAACAGTCCACGTTATTACAGGACCTTCTCATGGGATAACAAGTGTTGATCCATTAACAGGTGTTATTACCTATATTCCTACTACGAATTATAATGGCACAGACCAGTTTAATTACAGTGTTTGTGATTCTTCAGCATTATGTACAACGGCTACTGTTTTCATAACCATAATCAGTTCCAATGATCCACCGGTCACTATAAATGAGCATATAACAATCAATGAAGACACTCCAGCAACCGGCTCTGTACTTACAAATGGTGATTTTGACCCAGACGGAACTTCTTTATTTGTTAATATAGTTCCTATTACAGGACCAACAAACGGAATATTTACTATAAACAGCTCTGGAATTTATAACTATACACCTAATAACAACTATACCGGTAATGATATTGTTGTCGTAAGTGTATGTGATAATGGAATTCCACTTCCATCAATGTGTTCCAACGACACAATTTTCATCACAATATTACCTTTTAACGATCCTCCTGTAACTTTTAATGAACATTTCAATACAAACCAAAATGTTCAGATTACAGCGTCAGTATTAACAAATGGCGACTATGACCCAGATGGAACTGTACTAAGTGTAATTAGCTCTCCATTAACCGGTCCGGTAAACGGAACTGTAACAATAAGCAGTAACGGGAATTTTGTTTATACTCCTGCTCTTAATTATTACGGTAATGACATGTTTGTTGTTAATGTTTGTGACAACGGCATTCCACTGCCTTCTCAATGTGCAACTGATACTGTATTTATCACAATAAACGCTGTAAATCTTCCTCCAGTTACAACTAACGAAACATTCAATATTTGTCAAAACGAGCAATATTCAGGGAATGTTCTTTCAAATGGTGATCATGATCCTGATGGAACCGCACTTTCTGTAAGCACGCCTTCGGTTTATGGTCCATTGCACGGCACTTTCAACCTGGCACTAAACGGTAGTTATACATATACACCGGCAGTTGGTTTTTATGGGCAAGATATGGTAGTTGTGAATATTTGCGATAATGGAAATCCATTGCCACCTGCATGTTCTTATGATACTCTGTTTATAACAGTGAACCAAAATATACAGGCATTTGGCGGTCAAGATCAAAGCTGGTGCAGCCAAAATAATACTTTCCTTACAGGAAATTTACCTGCCGGAAGTACAGGCAACTGGACTCAGCTATCAGGCCCAAATACAGTATTAATATCACCTCCAAATACATCCGCCGTAAGTGTTAACGGAATGATTATAGGAACATATTATTTCTTATATACATTGACAATTCCTAACTCAAACGGCTACTGCTCATCCACAGATACTGTAAAAGTTGTTAATTACCAATATCCATCCATTGCTTATGCAGGACCCGATCAATATATTTGTTATAATGGTGGTCAGACAACTTCAATAGTACTCAATGGAAATATACCAACTGTAGGATATGGAGTATGGCAGCAGGTTTTAGGACCGACAACAGCAGTATTTGCTGACTCACTTAACCATAATACCTCTGTTTCAAATATCACTAATGGAGAATATGGATTTAACTGGGTAATAAGAAGCGGCCCTTGTGCTCCTGCTTACGATTATGTTCATATAAAAATTAATCACCAACCAGTCGTTGATGCAGGTCCTGACGGACAAATCTGTAGTGGCGGAGTATGGCCTCTGACTGGCGCAACAGCAAGCAATTATTTATCGCTTCACTGGACAACAACAGGCACAGGAACATTCAGCAACCCTACTTCATTAAACCCGATTTATACACCTAGTACAGCTGATGAAACAGTAGGTACAGTAACATTGACACTTTATGCTAACGGTATTAATGTTTGTCCTGACCAAAGTGATGCTATGGTATTGACAATAAATGCAATACCTCCACCACTTGTTTGTCCAAACGACACTATTGTTTATACTGATGCCGGAACCTGCAGCGCGTATGTAAATGTGCCATTGACTAATCTTTCTTTAAGTACTAATTGTATTACCAGCATTGAAAACAGTTTTAATAACACCGATAACGCTAGTGGTACTTATCCGCTTGGGACAACTACCGTATTTTGGACTGCAACTTATGCAGATGGGACTACCACTAATTGTGCTCATAATATAACAGTAATTGACAGCATTCATCCGCAGATAACCTGCCCCGGCGATATTACTCAGAATATAAATTCCGGATGTAATACAACTATTTTAATACCGACTGTAAATTACGCAGATAACTGCTCGGTTAGCAGCCTTACATGGACAATGACAGGAGCAACAACCGCCAGCTCAGCTTCATCAGGTATAAACCAAATTGGAAACTTTACTTTTAATGCAGGATTAACAATTGTCACCTATACTGTTACTGATGGTGCTAATAATTCAACTTCCTGCAGTTTCAATGTTAACTTTATTGACAATGTTTTCCCGACTATTATTTGTCAGGGACCACTTACTTTTAATACACCTCCAGGCTCTTGTTCAGTGTCTGGTGTCAACCTTGGTACGCCAATAACATTTGACAATTGTACAATTGATACAGTGACTAATAATTCACCAACTTCATTCCCGACAGGAATAACCACTGTTGTATGGACTGTAATTGACGCATCCGGAAATACAGCCACATGTAACCAATTGATAACAGTAAATTCTACCCCGTTAGCGATAAATGATTCTGCAACCACTAACGAAGAATCTCCTGTTACAATAAATGTATTAACTAATGATATTGATTGTGATAACAACCTTTCTCCGGGTACGGTAAACGTTACAACAGCGCCTTCTCATGGAACAACTTCTGTTGATCACTTAACAGGTAATATCACTTATAATCCAAATACAAATTATTATGGAACCGACCAGTTTATTTATCATGTTTGTGATTCCACAGGATTATGTACAAGTGCTACTGTATTCATAACGGTTCTTCCGATCAATCACCCACCAACAATTATAAATGAAAATATTGCCTTCTGCCAGAATGGTGTTTTCAGTGGTAATATTTTAAGTAATGGAGATCAAGACCCTGAAGGTATGCCTCTTAATGCAGTAACATCAGCAGTTAGCGGCCCTTTGCATGGAAATGTTACTATTGGCAGTAATGGCGCTTATACATATACACCGAATGCCGGATATTATGGTACTGACATGATAGTAATTTCTGTATGTGATAATGGAACTCCACCTCCATTGAATCTACCTCCGGCTTGCGCTAATGACACAATTTTTGTCAATGTGAATCAGATTATTCAGGCTAATGCAGGCTCAGATCAGGAATGGTGTAATGGTGTTAATTCTTTCCTTATCGGAAACTCACAAAATGGAACAACCGGTAACTGGGTTCAGATATCTGGTCCAAATACTGTTGTCTTAACTCCTCAAAACTCGCCTTCTGTTAGCGTTGCAGGAATGATCCCTGGACATTACAAATTTGTATATACACTCGTAACAATTAGCCCGACCGGAAATTGTACAAGTACCGACACAGTAGATGTTATTAATTATAATTTGCCATCCATTTCTTATGCAGGACCTGATCAGGTATTGTGTCTTGGTGGTGGAACAACTACTTCTACAACAATTATAGCCAATAATCCTACTTTCGGTTATGGTATGTGGGAACAGGTACTTGGACCAACTGTTGTCAATTTTGCTGACTCGATGAATCACGTTACTGTTGTTTCTAACCTTGCAGCCGGTGAATATGGCTTTAATTGGGTAATTAATAATGGTATATGTCAGCCACAATATGATTATCTACATATTACGGTTAATCCGACTCCGGTTGTCAACGCAGGCCCAGATGCACAAACATGCCAGGGAATACCTTATGATTTAGTTGCTGCTAATGCATCCGGTTATCAATCTGTACATTGGTCAACATCAGGTACTGGAACATTTAATAATATTTTATCTGTAAATCCAACTTATACACCAAGCTTAGCCGATGCTATTGCTGGAAGCGTTACTCTTACGCTTACCGGCGAAGGTTATTCTCCATGCCCTGATATGACAGACGCAATGGTGCTGACAGTTACACTCAACCCGGCATTTTCTTGCCCTCCGTCAATCACACAATCTACCGACCTTGGTAGTTGCACAGCAACCGTAACCGATACATTATCAGCTATTGTTATTAACTCATCCTGTGTAACCAGCGTTATTAATTCATATAACAATACTAATAATGCCAGTGGAATATTCCCGATCGGGACCACAAATATTGTATGGACAGTAACTTATGCTGACGGATCAGTAGTAACTTGTAACCAATCTGTTACTATTTCAGATACTACAAGCCCGATTGTAAGCTGTTCAGGTAATATTTCACAAAATATTATAAACGGTTGTAGCACTGTTGTGACAGTACCGGATATTCAGTTTTCAGACAATTGTACTTCTGCAAGCTTAACATGGACAATGACAGGTGCCACAGTTGCAAATTCACCATTAACAGGAATTAATCAGGTTGGAACCCATACTTTCAATGTAGGTTTGACAACTATTACTTACACTGTTACGGATTCAGAAGGTAACAGCACTAATTGTACAACATCAGTAACTGTTAATGACAACATCAACCCGACTATTTCATGTGCAGGAAGTATTTCTGTTCAATCCGATCCCGGTGCATGTACAGCATCCGGTGTTCTGCTTACTACACCTACTACCGGAGATAACTGTTCTGTGACAACAGTTACCAATAACGCTCCTGTCTCGTTCCCGGTTGGAACAACAGTAGTAGTATGGACAGCATCCGACAGCTCCGGTAATACAGCCACATGTACTCAAACCGTAACCGTAATCGGTGCTCCACTTGCAGTAGACGATTATGACACAACTTCAATAAACACTCCTGTAGCAGTTACAGTTTTAGCAAACGACCTTGATTGCGATAACAATTTAAACCCGGGCAGTGTTTATGTTAATGGCCAGCCGTCAAATGGGACTGTTGTTGTTAACCCGACAACAGGCGTAATTACTTACACTCCAAACAACAACTACTATGGCACAGATCAGTTTAACTACCAGGTATGCGACTTTACAGGATTTTGCTCAACTGCTACAGTTTATATCGGAGTAGGATTAAACAATGGTATTCCTCACGTTCCTGATAGTTCGGTAACAATTAATGAGGATGAATCAGTGACGATTTGTTTACCAATTATCGATATTGATGGTCCGCTGCCTTTCACCGTAAGCAATATAGGCTGTTATGCTAATGGAACTGCAAGTGCAATTATTGCTGGAAACAATGTTTGCATAAGCTATATTCCAAATCATAATTTCAATGGCTTAGACAGTGTTTGCATTGTTGTTTGCGATGGAGGTGCATTGTGCGATTCTGCAACTCTTGTAATCAACGTACTACCGGTTAACGACCCGCCATTTGTACCTGATACGACAATTACAACAATAATGGACAGCACAGTTACAGCCTGCATTCCAATTACTGATATTGATGGAACTCCACCATTCTCAGTAAGTAATGTTGGATGTTATTCAAATGGAACAGCATCTGCTCAGATTGTCGGAAATACTGTATGTGTAACTTATGTGCCGGATTCAGGATTTATTGGCGTTGATTCTATTTGTATTACCGTATGTGATAGCGCCGGTGCATGTGATACTTCAATAATAACAGTTAATGTTGCACCACCACTTGCTAAAGCAGTTATAGGACTTGCAAAAGAAGCAGGTATTCCCGAACTGCAACCGGATGGAAGTTATAATGTTAATTTCATATTCAAAGTTCAGAATCTTGGAAATACAAAACTGACAAACGTTCAGGTAGCTGATAGTTTAATTGATGCATTCCCACCTCCAGCACATTATACTATCATTGTCCCGCCTGTTTCTACAGGAACTCTTACACCAAATTCCAATTACAATGGAATGAACGATGTGAACCTCCTTGTTGACACGGCCAGTTATGTAAACGTCGGTACAACAGAAACTATTTCGCTTGTAGTCAATATAAAAACTGTTGGATTCTTTGGACCTTATTATAATAGTGCTTTTGCCACTGCTCTGGATACAACAGGAATGGCATCTGTTGACACATCAAATAACGGAACCATTGTCGATCCTAATGGCAACGGTAATCCAAATGAGGTTAATGAGAATATACCAACTCCTGTAATACTTACACCAAATACTATGATTGGAGTTGCTAAGGCGGCAACTACGCCCGAACTGCAATCAGACGGAAGCTTTAATGTTAAATTCATTATCACCGTTAAAAATATGGGTAATGATACTTTAAGAAATATTAAAGTTACCGATGATCTGGCTGCTACATTCCCAAGTCCTGCAGTATTCTCTGTTATAGGTATGCCAACAGTTTCAGGAACACTACAACCAAACTCTTCTTATAACGGAACAACTGATATTGACCTTGTGATTAGCCCTTCAAGTATGCTCGACACAGGCGCAACTGCAACAGTCGGCTTTACTGTAAATGTGGTTATACCAATTGGCTCACAAAATAATTATTATAATTTTGCAATCGGTCGCGGCACAGGTAACGGTGGAGTTTTAACTTCCGATACATCGACAAACGGATATGACCCCGACCCGAATCACAACGGGAAACCAAACGACTCTACAGAAAATACTGCAACTCCTGTCATTATAAACTCTCTGGATGTATTTATTCCTGAAGGCTTTTCACCAAATGGTGACGGTATTAATGATTATTTTGTAATACGCGGTCTTGAAACTTATCCTGAAAATGTGCTTTCTGTATATAACAGATGGGGAAATCTGATTTACCAGAAAAAAGGCTATGATAATACATGGGACGGCACATCAAATTCTCATAATATGAACCTCGGAAGAGATAAAGTACAACCCGGGACTTACTTTTATATCCTTGAACTTAACAAGGATGAAAAGAAACCAATGAACGGTTATGTTGTGATTAAATATTAATAATGCCCATTAAATGATTAAATATATGAAAAAATCATCGTTTGTAAAAGTATTCATTGTTTCAATGATACTTTTATATGGAGTTCAAAATGAAGTAAAAGCACAATTTGATGCTATGTTTACTCAGTATATGAACAACGAAATGTTTATCAATCCGGCTTATGCCGGTTCATGCGGAGCTCTTTCAATTACTGCTCTGCACCGTCAGCAATGGGTAGGATTTAAAGGAGCACCTATGACTACAACACTTACCGCTCATACTCCTCTGATGAGAAATAAAATGGGTATCGGATTAAGTGTTCTCAATGAGAAGATTGGCGTTTCAAACAGGAATGTTATTTATGCCACCTATGCATACCGACTTCAGGTTAGCCAAAAAGCATTTCTAAGCTTTGGTCTGTCTGCAGGAGTACACCTTCAGTTGGAACGACTTTCTGATGTAGAAACTGAAGTATCAAATGATCCCAACTTTGCCGCGAATACTCCATTGGTTGCAACTCCAAACTTTGGCTTCGGAATCTACTACAATACTGATAAATTCTATGCAGGACTTTCAATTCCGAGAATGGTTGACGACAATCTTAAACTTGATGCTAACATGAATGTCTTAAAACAAACTTCTGTAAAGATAAAAAACTGGCATTATTACGGAACAATAGGACGAATTTTTACTGTTAACAGCTTTTTCAAACTTAAACCACAACTTATGGTTAAAGCGGTTGTTAATGCACCTCTCGAATTCGATCTTAACCTTAATACATTAATTAAGGAAATGTTTTGGGTTGGGCTGTCATACAGAAGTAGTGCTGATATTTCTATTCTTGCCGGCGTGCAAATAAATCCGCAATTCCTGATAAGCTATTCTTATGATTATCCGCTTACAAAACTTCAAAAAGCAACAAGCGGATCCCACGAACTCGTGCTTTCATATTTATTTGCTTTTAAAGGAAAAAAGATTGTTACACCAAGGTATTTTTAACATTTTTTGAATAATTAACCGAAAAATTTCTTTATGAAACGACATATAGCAATATTTTCAAGTTTGGCCTTGCTTTTATTTATTTCTTATTCAGTAAAAGCACAGGAAGGTATTTTGTACAAGGCAAACAAGCTTTACAACCTTATGGCATACTCTGAAGCAATTCCAAAGTATGAAGAAGTTCTGAAAAAAGATAGTTCAAAAACTGAAGCTCTTATTAAACTTGCCGACTGCTACCGACTTACAAATAATGTCGAAAAAGCCGTGGTGGCATATTCGAAAGTTGTAAAACTTAAAGAAGCTCTGCCAATACACAAATTATATTATGCACAACTACTTATGCAAGTTGGCAAATATACCGAAGCCAAAAAGTGGATGGAAGAGTATAAAGCAGATGAAAGAGGAGAAACATTTGTTAAATCTATAAACAAAATACAAAAGTTTTATAAAGACAGCGCATCATACAAAATCAAAAAAGCTCAGTTTAACAGCGATTATAACGATTTTGGACCTTTACTATATGGAAATAACAAAGTGATTTTTACATCTTCTCGCCCAAGAACCACTCTTGTAAGTTATATACACTCATGGACTCTCAGAAATTACTGTTCTGTTTATATTACTGAAAAGGATGGCTCCGGAAAATACAGCAAACCTCATCGTTTTGCAAAGAAACTTCAGAACAAATTAAATGATGGTCCTGCATGCTTTACTCCTGATGAAAAGACTATTTATCTTACCAGAAACAATGTTAAAGAAAGGAAAGCCTTAAGAGCAGCAGATGGAAATGTGAAATTATTAATTTATATTGCCACCTTCGGAAACAAAGATAACACTTACGAAAATATTCATCCTTTCAAATGGGATACTATAGAATTTAACACCGCCCACCCTTCAATTAGTGCCGATGGCAATAAAATTTATTTTTCTTCTGACAGACCAGGAACAAATGGAGGAATGGACCTCTGGATGTGCAGAAAAGTTGGAGATAATTGGGGGACCCCAGTTAATCTTGGAAACTTGGTAAACTCCAAAGGTAACGAGCTATTCCCTTTCGTACTTAATAATGAAAAACTCTATTTTTCATCTAATGGACTTGAAGGTTTAGGCGGCCTTGATCTTTATGAAGTGCAACTTGACAGCTCCGGTATGCCGAAAGGTAAGGTTTTTAATATGGGATATCCGTTAAATACAACTTATGATGATTTCAGCCTTTGTCTCGATAAAACAGGAAAAACAGGTTTTTTTAGCTCAAACAGAAGCAATTTGAAAATTAACGATGATATATATGAGCTTGAAATATTGAAACAGGCAAAACACGAGATCATAATTAAAGGAACTGCTATTGATAAATCTACCGGAGACAGCATTCCTGGTGCAAGAATAGCTTTTGTTTGTGGAAAAGATACCCTCGCAAAAGTTTTCGCAGACAACCTTGGACAATACCAGTTTACTGCTGATTATGATAAAGAATATGTATTATCAGGACAGAAAAAAGATTATTATGATGCATCAAATGATATCTCTACTATGAATTCAGATACTGTAGAAGTTATCATTTCCAATCTTCTTATGGAAAAAGACCCGGGAATTTCACTTTATATATTGATTACTGACGCAAAAACAAACCTTCCTCTTAAAGATGTTAAAATTGAACTTACAGATAAACTTTCAGGTAAATCTGAAGTTCTTATTACACCTGAAACAGGTGACCACAGAAGAATGTTGACCGATAAAAAAACAGGCGATAGCCTTAATTACTCGATCAAACTCTCAAAAGACGGTTATCTCAATAAAAGTATCAGCTTTATCTATTCCATTACAAAACATGGTGAAATAAAAATCCTTGAATCTCTTGACAAACTTGAAATCGGAGTTGACCTCGGCAAACTCGTTCATATCAACCCAATATATTTTGATTTGAACAAATCCAATATAAGACCAGATGCTGCTGCTGAACTTGACAAAATTGTTAAGGTTATGAAAGAGTACCCATCAATGGTAATTGAGCTTGGTGCCCATACAGACTGTAGAGGAAGTGCAAGTTCTAACATGTCACTTTCAGACAGAAGAGCAAAAGCCTCAGCTGCATATATTGTTTCGCAGGGAGTTGGAAAAGACAGAATTTATGGTAAAGGATACGGAGAAACCAAACTCATTAACAAATGCGAATGTGAAGGGAAAAAAGTTGTCCCGTGTACTGAAGTCGAACATCAGCAAAACAGAAGAACCGAGTTTGTAATTGTAAGATTTAAATAATCCTCTGAAAAAGAATTTAGGAGGCTGTCTCAAATTTTCTATTAACCATCTGTGAACAGGTGTTAAGTACTCCGCATATATCTCAGTGCTTAAATATGTTACAAAATAGTCGCAGAATAAAAATCAGAGATTTGTGACTGCCTCTTTTTTTTTCTCGAAAATATTCATATTTTTACCAATAATTTTTGATTTATTTTTTAATCAATCTTACAATGAAAAATATAATAACTCCTTCAAAATGGTTTCTTTTTACCATCTTGATTATTTTCGCCTTTAATTTAAGCGGATACTCGCAGCCATCATGGTCAAAAGAATTCAGCTATTCAAAATCATTTATCGAAAACAAAGGGCAATTCAGCACTGCACCTGATAAAGAACCTGTTCTCTTTGCTTTTGATAATGGGAATTCAATGATAAGATTTACAAAAAAAGGTCTCATTTACAGCTTTGTTTACAGAACTCCTAAAATGAGTGCAGAAGAGAAAAGAGAAAAGAAAAAAAATCTGAAATCATTTAAGGAATGGAGGGAATTTGAAGATGAAGAAAAGAAAATGAATGTAAAAACTGATATCATATATTTTAAATGGCTTAATTCCAATAATAATGTTGAAATAATTGCTTCCGAACCTACCGAAGATTATCATAGTTATAATATAATTGAAAAGAACGGAAATCAGAAAAACATTAATTTTATTAAAGCATATAAAAAACTTACCTATAAAAACATATATCCACAAATCGACCTGGAGTTTGTTTTCCATCCTGATAGCGGAATCAAATACACACTTATTTTACATCCGGGTTATGATATTAAAAAAGTAAAATTCAACTACTCCGGAATTTCCAATCTGGAAACTAACGGGAATATTCATATTAAAACTCTTTTTGGTGATATCATTGACCACGCTCCGGTTGCGTATTTTCAGAACGACAAAAACAAAACTGTTCCGGTCAAATTTACTAAAGATAATAGTACTTATTCATTTAATTTGGATGCACCCGATAACTCCAATTCATTAATAATTGACCCGTGGGTTCTAATGCCAACTTTACCAAATTGCAATGGTGTGTGGGAATGCGAACGCGATGGCGCAGGTAATGTTTATATTATCGGGGGCGATTCACCTATGAAACTTTTAAAATATAATGCAGCCGGCACAATTCAGTGGACATACAATACTCCTTACGATACAGCAGGATATTGGCTGGGAACATTTGCCACCGACCTTGCCGGAAACAGCTACGTTACTGCAGGTTCAATAGCTAAACTTCAGAAAATAAATACTACGGCAGGTCTTGTTTTTAATTATACTTCAGGAATCGGTAGCGCCGATGAATATTGGAATATTGCCTTCAACTGCGACCAAACTAAGCTTATTATTGGCGGAACAACAGGAAATATGTTATCACTTCAGGGAGCTATTTTCGATGTAAATACAACAAATGGCAATATCCTTAATACTCAGGTAGTCGGCTATGGAAATATGTTCGGACTGCCGCCTATAATAGAAGAAGTTCGTTCAATTACATCATGCCGAAATGCAAGATATTATTTTCTTACTTTAGACACAATAGGATGTATCGAACACAATTTTTCTGCATGCCCATCTACATCACCATTATTATTCAGAGAAAACAACGGGTATGCTTTAGGTTATAAATGTGAAAATTACAGACCTAATAACGGAAATGCAGGAATTATGTCCATCAGAGCAAACAGATTCTTTGTCTACACCCAAAATGGTACGCATATTCAAAAAAGATCTTTGGTTGATGGCTCGGTAATTACAACAGCTCCAATTCCGGGTGGAATTTCAACTACTTCACTTGGAAGGTATATGGTTGGGAACAGCGGAATCGATATTGATACATGCGGAAATGTTTATGTCGGTTCTGGAAATGCAATTGTTAAATTTGATGCTGATTTAAACTTTATTACTTCTGTTGCAACTCCTTATAAAGTTTCGGATGTTGCTGTAAGTACTGGTGGAAATGTCATTTTCTGCGGTACAACAGGGACTAATTCTAACACCAGCCGAACAGGTTATATTCAATCAGAAAGTATGCTTGCATGTAATCCAATGTCACTTTATTGCTGCGATGCCAATATATGTGCTGCAGGTCCTTTCTGCAATAACGATCCTCAATTTAATCTTACTGCAGGCTCACCAGGTGGTACATGGAGCGGTCCAGGAATAGTTGATCCTGTTAATGGAACTTTTAATCCGGCAGTTGCTGGAGTTGGCACACATATAATTGTTTACTCAATGCCTTGCGGATCAGATTCTTCTTATATTGTCGTTAATAATTGCACACCTTGCCTCCCAATTACATTCACCTTATCTAATATTGTTAATGTTGATTGTAACGGTAACCTCGGCAGCTTTACTGCACTTCCGTCAGGTGGTGAAGATCCTTATGATTATATACTTATCAACACTAACGGTGATACAGTTGCTGCTTTTAACAATGTTACAGGCCCGCAAGATTTTACCGGCTTATATGCCGATAGTTATACATTACTGGTTACAGATAATGCTGCTTGCCCGGGTGATACAACTTTAGCAATTACTTCACCTTCAAATATGGTTCTTTCTTTTTCAAGTGTTGACGAAACATGCTCCGGCAGCTGTAATGGTCAGCTTACCTGCAGTGTTACCGGTGGGTTGCCTCCATACCAGTACGCATGGAGTAACGGACAGGGAACAGCAACAGCAAGTAACCTTTGCGGCGGTAATTATTCAATTACGGTTACAGATGGAACCGGATGCAGCAAAGTCGGACAAGCAACAGTTAACACTGGAGTAGTTGTAAACTTAGTACTTACACCGACAGATGAAACCTGTACCAATAGTTGCGACGGGCAAATTACATCAGCAGTTTCCGGAGGAAAACCTCCATACACTTATAACTGGAGTAACGGACAACACAGTGCAAACATTTTAAATCTATGCGCAAATACTTATACTTTAACAGTAACAGATTCTAACGGATGTACAAAAAATATAAGTGCCATTGTCGGTTCTACATTAACTGTTACTGCAAATTTTACTGCAAATCCTGAATCCGGTGGTGTACCTCTGGCTGTAAATTTTATTTATACAGGCTCAGGGGCAAGTACTTATCATTATAATTTTGGAGATGGCACTTCATCACAAGACCAGAACCCATTCCATATTTTTGATTCTATTGGTGTTTACACTGTTACTCTGATTGTTAACAGCGGTGCTCCATTTTTCTGTGTTGACTCATTTAAAGTTCGTGTTGAGGTTATTTTACCTTCTATGATAATTGTTCCCAATGTTTTCACTCCCAATGGTGATGGTTTTAACGATGAATTCCTTATGCAGAGTAAGAGCATTGCGACTTTTAACTGTACTGTTTTCAACCGTTGGGGTGAAAAAGTTTACGAGTGGGCAGATATTAACACCGGTTGGGATGGAAGAACAAAATCAGGCTCTCAATCTGCAGCAGGCGTTTATTATTATATCATTAAAGCCGAAGGTTCAGATAAACAGCAATATAACCTCCATGGAACTGTAACTCTGCTAAGATAATACACAGAGATATTTATTAAATAAAAAAGGGTTAATTGCAAAAAAAATAACTTTTTCACTGCTAATTAATTATAAATGGTCAACTTTTGGGGAAGCTTACAGTATATTATTAATATTCATCGAAATAGCTATTAATAATAACAAGTATTTCTTTTCTGTTTAATACTCTGCTAATTAAAAATAAATGCCATAGTTGATATATATAGAACCTTAGTCCCATTGGAGTTGAGAATCTTATTTAATAATTCCTTCCAGAAATCACAAATAGTAAAAATAAACCGGATTAGAATTTCAAAAATAATGAATAGTCTAATTACTGCAAAATGGTTTAAGGTTATTACTTTATTCCAAACAATCAATGTTTGACAACCGAATTATAAACTATTTCCGAAATATCTGAAATAATTCTATTCAAATTTTCGAAATCAGTGCCTTTTGTCATTACACATAAGAGATATGGATTATTTGGCAAATATACTATTCCACAATCATGAAGTTGTTTTAACTTTGAATTTTCTAAACCTCTCTCGCCAAACTTATGAGCTACTTTTATCTTTTTCGGTAGTTTTCCCCTAATGCCTCCAACATACATTGTACGACTTAGAATTTCCAATGCTTTTTCTGACATATTTCTATTCAGATAGGAAGAATTATATAATATTCTGAAAAATGATGAATACTCCTTTGCTGAGACAAAATCTTCAGACAAATTTCTGTCTTTTAAATTAACACCAAGATCTGAAATAGTATTTGTCAGGCAGTCATCACCAATTATATTTATTAAAATTTGTTTAGCATTATTATCTGAATGAATTATCATAAATTCAAGAAGTTCATTTACTGTATAGGAATGACCCAACCTCAAACTATCGCAGCCAGCAATATTTGTTTTAAAAGAAGGATCTAACACCTTCCCGTAATAGATTTTTCTTGTTAATAATGATTTATCTGTTTCAGCTTTTTTCAAAACTGCAATTAAAATAGGTACTTTAAGCAAACTAGCCGGCGTGTAGTTGTCATTTTTATTTACCCCAATCCAAGGTCCGTCATTTAATGACCTAAAGTACACAGAAATATGCATGACAGTATTATTGTCCACTACAGAGCTAATATAATCTTCAATATTGTTTTTTAGATAAACAAATTGCTTTAATTCCGATGCATTAAAATTATCACAATCTAATAATGGGTTAGTAAATTTGTATCCGCCTGAACGCATTTCTGAAAAATTAATTACAGCTTTTCCTCTATTAATTTCTTTTTTACTTTTTTTAATAAAACTTAGCGAATACCCTAAGGCAATTCCAATAATAATGGCAAAAGCCAAATAATAATAATTTGATATTTTCTTTTGAGTGGGTTTTTCGGGATTTGTAATTTTCTTATGCATATAATTTCAGTAACAAATTAGTAAAAAAAGGTCAGAATTATCTGGTAAGTACTTTTTAAGAAAATTGAATATTATTTTTTCAGTAAGTTAAAATATATTTTCCGGAAGTATTTTTAAGTTTTATTAAAATTCCCAAAATAATCATTGATAAATAGTTACTGCAAAATAGCTTAAGGTTATTACTTTATTCCTGACAATCAATGTTTGTCCACCGAATTATAAACCATTTCCGAAATATCGGAAATAATTCCCACTAAAACATCAAAGTCGTAACCTTTGGTCATAATACACAATAAATAAGGAGAAGACGGATTGTAAACAATACCGCAATCGTGTAATTGCTTAGTTGGCGGTCTGTCAAATTCTCTTATTCCAAATTTATGGGCAATACTAATATTTTTGGGTAATTT
>CAZELC010000011.1:0-19619 GCA_964512865.1 uncultured Bacteroidales bacterium | reverse complement strand
GTAGCATCATGAAGCGGGGTTCCTTTTTCTTTCAGGTCAACTTCAACAACTTTTTTTGCATTATCCCAGCAACCACCAGCATTAGCCATAAAAATAGCTTGAAAAAGTCCAAAAACTGCAATAGAAATCAAATAGCTTATGAATAATGCCACTGCATTATTTCCACCTATTCCCGAAGGTGATGAAAGACATGCAAAAGCTAATGCGAAAAAGAAAATTCCTATAAAAATGTTAAACATTCCTTTTTGTGCATATTGAGTACAAATTTTAACTACTTCTACTGATTTATCAGTATCAGCCTTTTTAGGTGCATTTGGATCAAGGTTAATATTCTTTTTAATAAATTCAACAGCTCTATATGCTCCTGTAGTAACAGCCTGAGTTGAAGCTCCGGTAAACCAATATATAACTGTTCCTCCTAAAATAAACCCTAGTACTGAATATGGATTCAGCAGGTTTAGAATTTCTTCCGGTTTTACACCGAGAGTTTTTTCTATCATAAGGATTAGTGCGAAAATCATTGTCGTTGCGCCAACAACAGCAGTTCCAATCAGAACAGGTTTTGCTGTCGCTTTAAAAGTATTACCGGCGCCATCATTAGCTTCCAGATAATATTTTGATTTTTCCCAATCAGGTTTAAACCCAAACTCTTTTTCAATTTCAGCGGAGTTCTTTTCTTTTTCTTCTTCGATCAAGGAAAGTTCATAAACTGACTGAGCGTTATCGGTAACCGGTCCGTAGCTGTCAACAGCAATCGTTACCGGTCCCATGCCCAATAAGCCGAAAGCCACCAGACCAAATGCAAAAATTGAAGGATAAATCATCAGTGTATCTAACCCGAAAGTGCTTGCAAAATATGCAATAAACATCAAAAAGAAAAATACAAGACCAGTCCATATTGCACTAAAATTACCTGCAACCAATCCTGACAATATTACAAGTGATGCTCCACCTTCACGTCCAGCTGAAACAACTTCATTTACATGTGACGATTTTGGAGATGTAAATATTTTTGTAAATTCCGGAATTAAAGCGCCGCCAATAGTTCCACAACTTATTATTGTTGCAAGTATCCACCACATATTAGTATTGCCGTTCAAATCAGGAATAAGAACATAACTTGCAATAAAAGTTACAACTATCGAAAGCAATGAAGTAATCCAAACAAGGCTTGTAAGTGGTGCCTCAAAATCAAGTTCATCTTTTTTGCTATATCTTGCTTTACTTATTATTCCATTAATCCAGAAAGCAACAACAGAGGTAATAATCATTAATATACGCATTACAAAAATCCACACGAGCAACTTCACTTTCAAATCGCTTGTAATAGCATCTGTCAATCCTAAAGCAGCACCGCCTACAGCCAGAAGAATAAATGAAATTAGTGCCACACCGGTAACTCCATAAGTTTCAAATCCGTCAGCAGTTGGTCCAACGCTGTCACCGGCATTATCACCAGTACAATCTGCAATAACTCCAGGGTTTCTAGGATCATCTTCACCAATTTTAAAGACAACTTTCATAAGGTCGGAACCAATATCTGCAATTTTTGTAAAAATACCACCTGCAATACGTAATGCAGATGCACCTAGTGATTCACCTATAGCAAAGCCAATAAAACACGCTCCGGCAAGTTCGCCAGGCATGAATAATAAGATTACAAGCATTAATAATAATTCCACGCAAATTAATACAACTCCAATGCTCATACCTGCATTTAAAGGGATATTAAGAAGTTTCAAAGGATCTCGCTTTAACGAGGCGAAAGCCATTCTGGCATTCGCAAGAGTGTTCATTCTGATTCCAAAAGCTGCAACGGAATACGAACCTAAAATACCAATAACTGTCCAGGTGATAATCAAGGCAACTGAGCCTATTTTTTCGCCTGTACTGTCTCCGATAGGAGAAAGGAAGCCAAAATATCCTGCAACAGCGGCACCAATAAACAAGAACAAAATTGCAAGAAATTTACCCTGTTGCTTTAAATATGCCTTACAGGTTCGATAAATAACTTCAGCAATGTCAAGCATTGATTTATGAGCAGGAAGTTTTTTAACTCTCATAAATTGATATAAACCAAAAAGTAAACCCAGAATAGTAATAATGAATCCAATATAAAGTACCTGAGATTCTTTAATTGCATCCGGAATTTTGAGGTCTGCCTCGCTTGCAAATGACATTGCAGGAATGATCAACGCTAATAATAAAAATACATGTTTAAGTTTTGTTTTCATATCTATTTTTTTTATACAAGGGCAAAAGTAATACTTCTATCCGACCTAACAAATATATAATTATCAAAATTCTTCCAATATTAAGTAATATACTGAAAGTATTGCAATTATTAAAATAACCGCATGGTTGGCTACTTAACAATTATTTTATTATTTTTGCAGATAACTAAACTCATATTTAATTAGGATGAATAAAGAAAAGCATCAATTAGAGATAGTTGGCATTTCTTACAGTCAAACACAGAGTGGTGCTTATGCTCTGATACTTGGTGAAGTAAATGGAGATCGGAGAATACCGATAATAATAGGTACTTATGAAGCTCAGGCAATTGCAATTGAACTTGAGAAAATGAAACCTGCCAGACCATTAACACATGATCTTTTCAAAATTTTTGCTGACGAATATAATATCAAAATTACTGAAGTAATAATTAATAGATTTGAAGATGGTGTTTTTTATGCATTAATAGTATGTTCTGATGGTAAAAAAATCAAGGAAATTGACGCTAGAACTTCCGATGCTGTTGCGTTAGCTGTCAGATTTAACTGCCCGATTTATACTTATTCTAAAGTGCTAAAAGAAACCAGTATTGTAAAGAATGGCAACAATCCTGAAAAGGCGGAAGAAGAAACTTCCGAAAATGAGTCTGCAGGATCAGAAGATTCAATGTCACAATACAGTAATGATGATTTGGATAAGATGCTTAAAGAAGCCATTGATAATGAAGATTATGAAAAAGCTTCAAAATACAGGGATGAATTAAAACGCAGAAAATAAAAACCTAAGAGATGGATAGATTTTTTGGAATATTTGGGATAATACTAATTTTTGCAATTGCATTTCTTTTATCGAATAATCGCAAAGCTATTAATTACAGGCTCGTATTGTCTGGGTTGGGATTGCAAATACTTCTGGCTATTTTTATTCTTAAAGTTCCTGTCGGACAGGATATTTTTGCCTTTATCGGGAAGGTAGTAACCAAGCTTCTAGATTTTTCGAATGAAGGTGCCAAATTTGTTTTTGGATTTCTCGGAGATAAGGCAACGCTTGAAAAAATTCCCGGTTTGAACTCAAGTTTTATATTTGTGATCTCACTTATGCCTGCAATAATTTTTGTTTGTGTTTTAGTTTCTATGGGATACCACCTTGGATTAATACAAAGAGTTGTTCTGGTACTAGCAAAGGGAATGAATAAAGTAATGCAGATAAGCGGTAGTGAAGCATTATCAAATGTATCAAGTGCTTTTGTCGGTCAGGTTGAGGCTCAGATTATGATAAAACCATATTTATCAAGCATGACTATGTCTGAATTACTTGCGTCAATGTCGGGAAGTATGGCTTGCATTGCAGGTGGCGTCATGGCAGTTTATATTTCTATGGGTGTTCCTGCAGAATATCTTCTTGCGGCAAGTTTAATGGCTGCCCCTGCAGCATTGGTAATCTCAAAAATTGTGTACCCCGAAACACAGGAGTCGAAAACCAAAGGAACAGTTAAACTTGAAATTAAAAAAACATCATCAAACCTTCTTGATGCAATATCACATGGTGCAAGCGATGGCATGAAGGTATCCCTTAATGTTATTGCAATGCTAATCGGATTTATTGCTTTGATTTACCTTATCGACAGTATTCTTGGATATGGCGGTAGATTTCTTGCCAATAGTACGGGAGCTTCATTATCGGCAATAGGGATTGATCTTAACACGCTAAGCATGAGAAGTATCATGGGAAGTATTTTCTCAGTTTTTGCTTATTTGCTTGGTGTTCCATGGGCAGAAGCCAATACTGTAGGTTCAATGATGGGAACTAAACTGGTAATCAATGAATTTGTGGCTTATGCCGATTTATCTACAGTTAAAGCAACTCTTTCACCAAAAGCTCTTGCAATTTCAAGTTTTGCTCTTTGCGGCTTTGCCAATTTCAGCTCAATTGCTATTCAAGTAGGCGGTATAAGCGAACTTGCTCCCGACAGAAGAAAAGACCTTGCTAAACTTGGTTTTAAAGCACTTATTTGCGGTACTCTTACAAATTATTTGTCTGCTGCAATTGCCGGAATATTAGTATAAACAGGATAATTCCAAAATACTCATGAAAATTCTACTTATCAGCCCGGGTAAGACCGATGATATCGACAATATTATTATAAGAGAGTTTCCTTATCTTTTTGCAAAGGCATTTTTTGGTCCACACGCCGTTGCATCTGTTGCAGCGCTTACTCCAAAAGAGCACACTGTAAAAATCCATGATGAATACATGAATGGTTTTTCTGATAAGATAATTGAAAACGAAAAGTTTGATATTATAGGGATAACAATTATCTCAAATCAGATGAACCGTTGTAATGAAATTGCTACATTATGCAGGAAATATAACCCACAGGCATGCCTGGTAGCCGGCGGAATAGGTATTGAAACAATTATCAGCAGAAATAATGATGTTTTTGATGTTGTATTTCATGGTGAAACAGAAGAAACATGGCCACTTTTTCTTGAAGAATTTAAATCCGGAAAACACAAAAAAATATACAGAAATATCTCCAAGCCTGACATGAAAAAAGCCCCAATACCAAGTTGGGAACTCATCAGTAAAGATATTTCATCCTATAATGCTGTTTCAGTTCAAACTACCAGAGGATGTCCTTTTGACTGCAGTTTTTGTGATGTAATTTATACTTATGGGCGAAAGCCGAGAAGTAAATCAATAGATCAGGTGCTGGAAGAGGTAAAAAAGCTCCAACAGCTTAACGTCAGAGCCGTTTTCTTTGCTGATGATAATTTCACCGGGAACAGAGAATATACGAAAGAACTTCTTCGTAAACTCATGCTGCTCAACAATTCATTTAAATATCCATTAGTTTATTTAACCCAGCTCGATATTAATATCGCTAAAGACGAGGAACTTCTTAAATTGCTTGCCGATTGTAATTTCTTCGCACTCATGATCGGAATAGAATCAGTAAATGAAGCGTCTCTCAAGGATATGAATAAAAAACAGAACCTAAATATTTCTATTCCAGATGCGATAAAAAAAATACAATCATACGGATTGATAGTGCTGGCTCACATGATTGTTGGTGCGGATTCAGATGATAAAACTGTTTTTAAGAAAACAGAAGAATTTATTATGGAGGCAGGCATAGTATTTCATTACTGTCATCCTCTTTCTGCTCCTCCCGGTACAAAAATGTGGTATGAACTGAAGCGCCAAGGTCGTATTATTTCATCAGAACATATACAAACTGATGATAAACTTGACATCATCACGAATATCATCCCCAAACAGTTGACAAGAATTGAACTTATGGAAGGGCTTGCTAAATACTGGATTGATATTTTTAATACAGAAAAGTTTCTCAAACGTGCCATAGCTTTTGTAAAAAACATTAAATATAAACCGACAGTAAAATCCAATGGAATTAAGGATTTATGGGATTATAGACAAATGATGTCGTTGGTTTTTAAGTTTTTTATATTTAAAGCCGGGAAAAAACACAGAAAAGCTTTCTTTAAAGTGTTGATGGCTGCAGGGCCAAAGCTCACGTACCTGATGCCGAAAATAATTTATGTTTACACATTTTATATGCTCGACCAGAAAAGATCAGAGCATGACTCAGAAGTAGCGATTAAACACTCAGTCTGGGAAAAGGAAAACCCAGATAAAATAGTTACCGAAACTGATTCAATACCGGTTTCAGAGAAGATACGTGAAAACGCTTCAGAATTAATTACTGTGGCATACAAACATATCCGTAAAAAAATATCCTCAAAAGAATTATTATATTCTGCTGTTGTAAACTCCATGATAGATTTCAACGACCGCTTTGGTGAATCCTTTGAGAAGGTTGACGATTATCACGTTGAAAAAATTTGCCTTACATGCGACCGCGTATTAAGTAGCATGGAAGTTCATGAAAAGGAACAGGAAATTGAAATGCCCGTTGACATCCCGGGAGGATTTGCTCGTGAAATTGTTGATTCGCTTGACAGAGCTGTAAGATATAAAGACATTTATTAGAAATGAATAAATTTTTTTCTATTGCATTAGTATTATTAGCTTTTCAGGTAAAGTCACAAACCCAGGTATATCATTCTTTTCCAGACTCAAACGCTGTTTGGAATATTAATTATTTTCAATATTGCTTTTCTATTTTTAGCACTAATCAATACTATTCAATAACTTTTTCTGGCGATACTATAATTAATTGCAGAATATACCATAAAATTATTATCCCATATATTGATAATCTTTCGAATTACTGTGGAACTTTATCAGCAGGTTATAAAGGAGCAATTTGTGAGGATTCAGCCAACAAACTTGTTATTATCATTCCGCCCGGAAGCCATACTGAGCATTTGTTATATGACTTTAACCTTAAGATTGGTGATACATTAAAAGGATATTTATGTATAAATGAAAATAACCCTGATACCATTTCATCCATTGACTCAATAATGGTCGGATCGGATTATCGTAAAAGATGGATTATCAGTTCATTTTATAATATTGCAATTATTGAAGGAGTAGGATCAACATACGGGCTTATTGAACCATTCTCATCTTCAACCATGGATTTGCCTGATATCTCAATTACCTGTTTTAATCAGGATGGCAATACTCTTTATCCAAGCAATGCAACAGAATGTGGTTTAATAAATTCAATAAACAATTTGTCTTTGAAAAAATCCATTGTGAAATTGTACCCAAACCCCACCGATGATCGAATTTTTTTTGACGCCGAATTAGAATTTTTTCCTGCTGTTATTGAAATTTATGATATTTCAGGGCGATTAGAAAAGCAGACAATAGTTTTTAATAAAAATTCTGATATTGACATCAGTGATTTACAAAAAGGATTGTATATAATTAAACTTTGTAATTCAGAAATTTCGGAAACTTTCAAAATAATTAAAAACTAAAATATAAAAATTACCGGCTATGGAAATTGCAGAAAATAAATCTGAAATTTCTGAAAATAATAAGCTTATGCCATTGTTATTCCTTGGACATGGAAACCCAATAAATGCAATTGAAGAAAACCAGTTCGTTGATGGATTCAGAAATATTGCATCACATCTACCTAAACCTGAGACAATATTGTGTATTTCTGCACATTGGTTTACAGAAGGAACTTCAGTAACACACATGTCAAATCCAAGGACAATTCATGATTTTAATGGTTTTCCAAGTGAGCTGTACAAAATTCAATATCCTGCGCCCGGAAACCCTCAACTTGCAAATAAAATAAAATCCTTAATCATAAGTACCAATGTAGAGCTTGATGAAAAATGGGGACTTGATCATGGAAGCTGGAGTGTTATCAAACACCTGTTTCCAAAAGCGAATATTCCGGTGGTACAATTAAGTATTGATTATACCAAAACTCCCCAATTCCATTTTGACCTTGCCAGGGATTTGTACTCTCTTAGAAAAAGTGGAGTTCTTATTATTGGTAGTGGAAATATTGTGCATAATCTTAGGATGTTAGATTTTAGCAATCTTACGAAAGATAATTACGGTTATGAATGGGCCAATGAAGCAAGAAAAATAATTAATAACTTAATAAATAAAGATCTCACCGATAAGCTAATTAATTATGAAAATTTAGGAAGTTCTGTCAGATCAGCAATTCCTACACCTGAACATTACCTACCTCTACTTTATATTCTAGGGCTAAAGAAAAAAGAAGAAAGTATTACATTTTTTAATGACAGGATGGTCGGTGGATCACTAAGCATGACTTCACTTTTTATTAAATAAAGTATTCTTGCATTTGCGAGACTGTTTTAATATTTTTGCTGATTATTAATTAAAATAAAAAATTATGTGTCTTATCGATCAATGCTGCTATAGCTGGCTGATGCCCGTTTTAGGGATTTTGTTTTTATGGGATGTCGTATGGAAGCTTATCGGATTATGGAAATCGGCACGTGCCGGTCATAAAGCATGGTTTGTATGTATTGCCATATTTAACACCATGGGAATTTTGCCTATCATTTATATTATGATGCAAAAAAACAAGGACAAATAATCACTGTCAATCTATTTTAAAAAGTTTCGTTGATATTAAGAAACAGCCCGTGAGAGCCGTCAATGCCAAATCCATAGTCTATTGTAAGGTTTGAGAGTGAGTTCTTATTCAGCATTATTCGGAGTCCGACACCTGCTGCAGGGTCAAAAAACTTAAATAATTTTGTATTTAAATCATCACTGGCAGTAGTAATGTTTGCAAAAGCAACACCGCTTAATATTCTTGTATTCGGGCTGATAGGGAAGCGATATTCTATTTCTCCATAAATGAAGTCAGCTCCTCTTATACGCCCCTGAACATAACCTCTTCCAGTTCTGTTATATGTATCCCATCCTATTGATGGAAGTGTCAGATAAGGTTCCGTTCCGCTTACTGCGATTGAATTTATATTCCAAAAAGCTATCAAATGCGCAGGATTTTTTTTAGACAGGCTTATATATTTTCTGAATTCCGTATACAATCGTGATGAGTTTTCGGTGCTTCCCATAAAAACGGGGTTAAATCTCATTTCAAAATCAAAGAACATTCCTTTAGTAGGGCGAATACAATTATCACGGGTATCAACAACACATGTTGCAGTTATTCCTGACATACTATATTTTTCCAAGTTAATTCCATGTCTTTGTGAGTACTCAAAATGTTGCGTAAGGCGTGGCGGAATAGTATCCAATTTAAGCAGCTGGTCATTTATTTTATAATACCTGTCGTAATAAAATCCCAAACCCAGATAAACTTTTCCTGCTATTTTTTTGTAAACCGCCTCGTAAAACCTTATATAGTTAAATCGCATCGGTTCAGCAGTATTGTTTACTGCGTAGCCAACATTACCGGTATTTATGCTCATCGGGACAGTATCTTTACCTGTTAATCCTGAACCGAGTCCATAAGTAGGTTGAGAGTAAAGATAAAGCCGCCAGTCGCCTCTCATTAACCAACCAGCGTTTTTAGTATAAATATTACTGCGTACAAGAACCATAGTTTGCTGCTTTGCAGTATAAGTTGCTCCCACAGCAAAAGCAGAAATTGGTGTTGTTGCAACAGGACCAAGAAAAATTGCGGGGTTAAAAGTAATACCGCCTAAAAAGCCCAAAGCTGGATTATATCCGACAAAAGGGAATGCAGCAATATAAAGCTTGTAAGGCTTTGCCTGTTTAACTTTTTTAATAAGAGAATCGCGCTTGGCAGGCTTTGCAAAAGCATAAAATATATCTTCCTGCTGGTTAACTTTCTGTTTTTTACCATTCTCAAACTGGCCAAACACTAAATCACAACTAACTAAAATTAAGAATAACAAGAATATGATTTTTTTCATAGTAACACGGATTCATAAATCAATAATACCGACAAATAAATAATTTATTTATCGGATTGTGTAACAACAAATATATTAAAACTTATCACATTATAAATATTGATGAGGTATTTTTTTGAACTATATTTGTTTCAAGGTTTATGAATAAAAACAAGTAAAACAAGGAATTTAAAAGGAAATAATAATATGAAGAAGATTATCCTTAAAACAACTGTCGTGTTAATTATGACTATTATTAATTTTCAGGCATATTCATCTGATATTAATAAAATCAATAGAAAAGACAGCATTGAAGCGCAGATATGGAAACTTGAAGAGACTTATTTTGATAATCTTTATAAGGCAAATTACGATAGCGTACTATTACTTGTTGATGAAAATTATCTGGGTTGGCCCGGCTCATGTGAAAATCCGCTCGATAAAGCTGCAAGTTCTGTTTTTATGAAGCAATTAATTCCATCTCCGGTTATATGCACAATTAAAATTGAACGTAAAGCTATCAGTATTGAAGGCAATATTGCACTAACTCATTACATAATAAATGCAAGCTGCCAAAGAGCCGACGGCACAATAAAAACCTCATCATCACGAATAACTCATACCTGGATATTTAGAAGCAGTAAATGGAAAATCCTCGGTGGGATGAGTTCTGACAAATAGTGAATTTATTCAATTGGTCTTGAAAAGTGCTTTTGTATCATTTCGATAAGCGCTGTATGTTCAATGGGTTTTGATATATAATCATTAAAACCCGATTTAAGTGCTTTTTCTTTATCGCCTGCAAAAGCAAATGCTGTTTGTGCAATAATAACAACATCTTTATTAAATTCACGTATTTTTCTGGTGGCTTCTTTTCCGTCAAGTCCTGACATTCTAAGATCCATTAGTACAAGGTCAATATCAGGATTATCAAGACATGCTTCCACGGCAGCTTCGCCGCTTTTGACTCTTATTATCTCCCGGCTGATTGAGTCAACTACCTTTGCAATAAGGATTTCAGAAATCTCATCATCTTCAGCTATTAAAATTTTCAATTTATCTTCCGGAAGTTTAAGTTCATTTATTTTTTTAGATATTTTTTCTTCTTTTTCAATAATATGTATTGGCTCAACAGGAATAGTAAAGTAAAATACAGAACCTTTACTTTTATTTTCGGTAACCCATATTTTACCTCCGAGCATTTCCACATAAGCTTTCGAAATAGACAATCCTAATCCCGCGCCTTCATATTTCCTGTTCATTGATTCTGAGCCTTGCCTGAACCTTTCAAAAATATAAGCGTATTTTTCTTTTTCAACTCCTGAGCCGGTATCTTTAACATGAAATTCAGCAAAACCATCTTTTATGGAATATCCTATTTCTATTGATCCTTCATCAGTAAATTTTATTGCATTTTTAACCAAATTTGCAAGTATAGCATAAACTTTTTCTTTATCGGTATTGATCACAGATTCTTTAGCTGAAATTGTGGCTTTCAATTTAAATTTAATGTTCTTTACTTCAGTTTCGGGTTTGAATAAGTTGTAAATATACTCAGTCTGTTCACGCAAATTAGTTTGGGTATAATTCAGTTTTATCAAGCCGGCTTCTATTTTAGAAATATCAATAATATCATTAATAACGCCCATTAATCTTTCACCGCTTTTATGTATAATTTCAATATAGCTGTTTTTCTCATTTTCCGGTATATCATTTTTTTTGAGAAGATTTGTAAAGCCCAGAATCCCGTTCATTGGTGTTCTTATTTCATGGCTTACATTGGCAAGGAAAGCTGTTTTCAAACGGTCACTCTCTTCTGCCTTTTCTTTGGCATTCCTTAATTCTTCATTTATTTTAATAAGTGTTTCATTTTGTTTCTCGATCTCAATATTTTTTTCTATCAGTTTTTCTTCATAGATTTTCCTGTCGGTAGTATTTACACCAATACTTGCAGTTCCAAGTAATTCATTAGTATTAGATATTAAAATAATATTGTACCATGAAAAATACAGTCTTTCGCCATTTTTCGAAATTATAGGATTCTCATAATTTTCAACTACTCCTTTTGATGATAACCCATTAAAAAACATGTTTTTCATTTCTTCTTTTCTATCGTCAGGGATAAAAAGGTCAAACCAGCTTTCACCAATAATTTCATTCTGTTTTTTCCCAATAATATTAATCAAATAATCATTGCAAAACAAAATATTACCTTTCACGTCGAGTATCAAGGTAGCAATATTTCCACTTTGCAATATTTGAGATAGACGGCGCTCAGATTCAATAAGTTTTAATTCCAAAAGTTTGTTATGATAGTTTTTTGATTGCCGCAACATAAGGATACCGAGAAGCATTGTTGCCGGAGTGTATATAACAATAAGAGGAAGCCATATTGTTTCGAGCGTTTTTATTGATTTCTCAGCAGGCAAGAATACTGTACAAGCCGACATTGTCAAATGAACAACAAACCCCATTGCAAGTAATTCAAGAAAATAATATTTTGATTTTCTCCAGTCTTTTCTGAGAAATCTCCATAAAAGTCCAATAGTTCCTGAGAAAATAATAACTGCAAGCCCCATCCAAACACCATCTCCGCCGATTATTACCCTTACTGAACCTGTAATCAGCATTGTTATTAATGTAGGAACAAATCCGAAAAACAAGCCCGAAACAGAAATCATTACCGAGCGCGTATCGAATACAATACCCGGCACAAATGTCCATGGGGTAAACATCAGCACTACTCCTATTCCACCCAGAATCAATCCTGTAATAATTTTCGAAAGGATGCTTTTTTTCTCCTCATCCTTAAGCCAGGTATTTTCATACAGCATTGCAAACGCGAGCAAAATGGCAGTATTCTGAATTAAACCAAGTATTATCGATTGATTCATTTTATTAATATTTATTCATTAAATTTCATACTGTAAAACTTATTCATAACTGCTTAAGTCTTCAAAAAATTCAAGTAATTTCAAAACAAAACTTAATCAGGGTATTAAATTACTAAATTAATTCGATCTTATTAAATCAGAAATATTTTTTTTAACAAAATAATCGGAAATTTGCCATGTTTAAGTCAAGGAATTGATGTAACTGTTATTTTCTTTTACTTCCGGTTAATATGATTTTTAACGACTTATAACAAGTTTCTTCGAAGAAATATTTCTTTCATTTTGAATTGTTATTATATATAAACCATTGCAAATATTGCCAAGGTCTAATTTTACTTCATCTTCACTATCTGTTTTCAATGCAATAACTTCCTTACCTGTAATATCTGTAATTTTAATATTATTAATACCAGTGGGAAGATTTCTTATTGCAATTTTATCATTTGCTGGATTTGGGAAAACAGATATTTCATCATCATTTTTATTATAAGATGCCACAGATGAAGCAATATCTCTAACTGAGAGATTATCCAAATAAAAACTTCCGGCATTATGACTTGTCCCTCTTATTCTGATGAATACATCCGGATTTTTGGGTACAGCACTCAGATTAACAATGAAAGTTTTCCATTGGCCCGCAGTAGGAATAAAAAACTCCTCGCAATCAGGGGCAGTTATAATAGTGTCATTATTCATAAACCTTATCAGGTGCCAGGTATCATTGCAATCAGCCATATAACCTATTGATATTTCGTCGACCATTTTCTGAGGGTTTTTAGCATAAGCATAGTTGAATGACATTACCGGAGTTATGGTTTGTGAAAAATCAAACCTTGGTAAAATAAGATCATTTCCATATCCAAAAGGTATATTAAAAAGCGGGAGATAAACTGACTGGGCATAGTTAAGGTTAATCCAATCCCAGTCGGGGAAAACAAGCTTTTCCTTAGTAATTGTCCACTTGTTATAAGGAAAATAAGCGCTGGAAAAGTCCTCATTAAGTGGCAATTGTTGTGAACTGACTGAAACGGTAAATCTCGCAGTTATGCTGTCGGGGACAATATTTTGCTTTCCGTTAATCCTGTCGGTTTTTATTTTCATATTATATGAACCATTTGGAAGTGAGCTGTAGTTAATGTTGAGCTTATCAACCACAAATGTTTTCATATTCTTATACCACACAGCACTATCGAATTTAACATCATTGAGATATGTCATTGTTCTGAAATTATGAATGGTATCAATGCCATAATTCTGAATCTGAATTTCGGGACTGATAAAATTATTACATGAAAAGGGTTTAAGCGAGTCAATTTTGGCAAAGGCCAGATATAACGAATCATGAGGACCAACAGGGCAATCCATCATTGCATCATGTATTGCTGCTGAATCGGGGCTGTGCATCTGACGTACTCTTTTATCGGGACAAATGATAAAAAAGAAAGGTATTCCAACAGGATGATATGCTTCCACAACAGCTCTTGTATTTGGCGCATGTGTATAAAGTGTTGGAAACGAGATCAAATTTGTCCAGTCACCTTTTGTAGGTTGTTGAATACCTTTAATCTGGTTATCTGATGATTCCTGACATTCGATCATAAATGCCCGTAACTGATTTGTCCCTTGTGGACCATATTTAAGATATGCTTTCTCCATACTGCCGGAATTGTAGTATGTCCAGCAGGGGCCGCACATTACACCATAAAAATCAATTATCACAAACATGCCTGAGTCGAGTATATCATATAAATGATGATAATTACCGTTCAAATCCTGAAGATTGAAATCAGGTGCTATACTTCCATCCGGCAATTGTGCCTTAATATTCTGAATTGCCAACAGCATAAAGAAAATTACAAGAAGTTTTTTCATAATTCAAAAATTTAATTGTTAATGAACCAAATGTAATTATTATAATAATAAATGGAAATAGCATTTAGGAATTTTTTTTTTTGACACAGTCCAATGCATGGATTATGTTTTTGCTAAGGTTGACTAATTTAAAGTTCACCCTTAATATTTTGATTATCCGGGCTTATCTTAATTGCAATTACCCTTGTGATATTTGCAATATTTATTGCCTTCCCTCAAAATGTTTCGAATCGCCCCATTCGTTATAACCAATTGTATAACCGGCTTTTATTATCCTATTTTCCAGGTTTATTTTTGTTTCATCGGCTTCTTCATCCGTACCTGGTTTGTCTTCATAAAGCAGGTATGATTCTCTATACTTTAAAGGAGTTAGATTGGGCATAATTATATTTGCACCGGCGTCAAGTGCCTTTTCCCTGCCAAAGATATCAAGAGTCTGAAGTGCTGTTGTCGCTGCTATATTTATATCTTTCATAATTATTCTCAGCAAAGCCACCATTTTAATAGCAAGCAGAAAACGTTCACGCTTTGACGGGATGATATTTTTATATTTAAATAAAGGAGTGTCTTCATGTTCAATATAAGGTCCCATGCCAACCATATCAACATCAATATCCTTGAAGAAGATAAGATCATCTGCAAGGTTTTCAATAGTTTGAAAAGGCAATCCTATCATTACACCTGTGCCTACCTGATATCCGGTTTTTCGTAGAAGTTTAATAGCATCAATTCTGTTTTGAAAGCGATGATTATTATCATCCGGATGCAGTTTTTTATAAAGTTCACGGTCGGCTTCTTCTATTCGCAGGAGATAACGGTGCGCTCCTGCTTCAAACCAGCGCTGGTATGTTTCTTCTGACTGCTCACCAAGCGAAAGTGTAATCCCAAGTTCACCATTCGACATCTTTTTTATTTTTTTGAGAAGCTTTTCGATAACTTCGGCAAAATTTTTATCCATTCTCTCCCCCGACTGCAGAACTACTGAGCCGAACTTATTATCATAAGCATATTTTACGGCATGCATAACTTCATCATCTGTACACTGATAGCGGACAGTTTTAATGTTTCCTGCTCTAATACCGCAATAAAAGCAGCTCTTGGAACAAATATTTGAGTATTCTATCAGTCCACGGAAATAAACTTTATTACCAATATATTTTTGTCTTATCTCAGCTGCCTTGGCAATTATTTCAGGCATTTCCGTTTCATCAGCTTTCAGAAGCAGAACGAGGTCATTTTTTTCGAGGAAGCTTTTCCGAAGAATTTTTTTTATTTCCATTGTCAAAGGCCCAGTTTTGTTTTTATTTTTTTAGGCAAGGCATTTTTATTTATCATTATTGCAACACTTTTCATCTTCACATAGTTTTCACTCATATACCAATAGCCTTTTAAACCTTTCTTTTCTCCCCACGAGTTTTTTGTAATATAATATTTAACGCCTTCATCATCTTTAGCTATTCCTGTTATATGCATCAAATGATCATCATTAAGATTGTAAAGATCAAATGCCTCCTGCCGCATCTCAGGGGTTATTTTTTTATCTTTAACTTTGCAAATATATGATATACGCGGAAAGTCAACCTTACTTGTAACATCACCATCCCAAACCAAAGTATAACCTTTAGCAATTGAAGTATCAATAACATCAGTAAATTCATCAAGAGGCAAATTATAATACATTCCCATAGCCCAGTTATCAGGAACTTCAAGGCAGAATTTCTGATAATAAGGGTGGTGCGTGAATGATGTGATTTCAATATAATCATCAGCATCAAGATCTGAATTTCTATAAAATGATTCGGCGGAGTATTTTATCCTACCGTAGCTAAATTCTTCAGGGAATTTTCCCAGATAAGAATCAAGTATTTCATTAAATTTTACAATCCATCCGGCAGTTGGTTTTTTCTCGTCAGAAATAAGATTTTTAACAAAAACCAGAAGAATACTATCCATTTCAAGTTGATTTAGCTTATTTTCATTTTGAAATAGTTCAGAAGAAACTTCAACGGGAAGCAATCCATTACTTTTCATTATATTTATCACATCATGTGCCTGTCCTCCGGGGCCAAAAGTAGCGTTACCATGCATTCTGATATAATTAATTGCCTTGGCGGGATAAGAGTATCTCACAAAAAACATTTCAGAAAGGTCAATTTCACCTTTACCCATTCTCATAAGTTCACTTTCAAGAAAGCTCACTGTCGCAAAACTCCAGCATGTATTTGTCATTGACTGATTCTTTACGGATGTTGCAGGTATTTGTTTAACGATTTCTATTTTACCAGATTGTGCAAATAACTGAGGAGTGATTGTAAAAGAGGTAAAAACCAATAACAAAAAAAGTTTTAAATATTTCATAATCTCAAATTTCATCACAAAATTAACAAAGAAATGTTTTTTTTAGGTTTGGATACTGTTTATTTTTAAAAAATTGCTTTCTTTGAAAAACAATTCATTTTTTTATTTATGAAAATTTTCTATACACCCGTTATCGTTATTCTACTGCTTTTATTTGCTGATAAATTATTTGCTCAAAATGGGCCAGAAATAGTAAAGCAACTTGTAGCAAAAAACAAATTACACAAAACTCTTACTTATACTCTTAAAAAGACTGAAAGAATAAGTGGCTCCCTTAGTAGCAGAACATCATTTTTTAAAATTAATGTCAAACCTTTAAAAGTTTATATCAGGCAAATTGCTCCTGAGCCGGGTATTGAAGTAATTTTTGCTAATGGTGAAAACAATAATAAAGTGCTTGTAAATCCAAATAAATTTCCATGGGTTACCGTATCACTCGAACCATACAGCCGTGAACTTACAAAAACGGAACACCACACTGTTTATGAGTCGGGCATGACGTATATGCTAAGTTTGCTTGAGTATGTTTTGATAAAATACTCACAGGAGCTGGATGAAATGATTACATATAACGGACCTGTAACATGGGGAAGCTATAACTGTTATATGATAACAATGTTTGATAAGCATTTTAAATATAATAATTATACTGTGGGACAGGGTGAAAATCTGGTGTCAATTGCAAAAAAACAGCAAATCAGCGAATACATGATATTAGAAAAAAATCCTAAACTTAGAAATTATTATGATGTTAAGAAAGGTGACATAATCAAGATTCCTAATGACTATTCGCAAAAGATGATACTTTATGTTGACAAGAAATCATTGTTTCCTGTATTGATTAAAGTATATGATGAGGCAGGTCTTTTTGAGCAGTATGATTACTCAAATATAGTAATTAATCCCACCTTATCGGCAGATGATTTTTCGAAAAACAATAAAAATTACAACTTCAAATAAAAGGATATTTTCTTCCTTTTTCATGCAAATAAAAGAATCTGAATTTTTCTACTCACAGTTGATTTAAAAAGAGCTATGGAAGGCTGTTTTTAAATTGAGTATATTCACTTACATACAACTGACCTGATTGTCCACCAAGGCTTTGCCATACTTCATTAATATGTTGAATTCGGTTATCAGGAGAAGGATGAGTGCTGAGGAAAACAGGCACCGATGATTGTGAGCCAAGTTTAGTAAAAAAGTCAGCTAAACTTGGTGCATTATAATCAGTTGCATAAAGATACTTAACTGCATATTCATCAGCTTCATTTTCATCAACACGGCTAAATGCCAGTGAAGAAAGACCGCTGGCAAGCCCTGCAGCAATTTGCGCCAGAACACCAGGGTTTTCACCTAATACAGCTGAAAGAAGCAATTCAACTCCGTAAACTTTTGTCAGTTGGGCAGTAGAATGACGTCTTGCAACATGAGCCATTTCATGTGCCATTACTCCGGCAAACTGTGCTTCATCATCAAGTAGTTTTATAAGACCTGTATAGAAATACATGTATCCACCGGGAACGGCAAAAGCATTTATAACATCATCCCTTTTGATAATTTTCACGCTCCATTCCAGATCGCTTCTATAATCAACAAGTCCGGTATTTAATATCTTGTCTCTTATTGCTCTTAAATGGACATAAGTTTGCGGGTATTGTGCTTCATCAAGAATAGGATATTCCGACGGGTTAGCTTCAATCTGCGCAACCGTTTGCTGCCCGAGTTTTATATCATCCTGAATGGTAAATACGTTAATTACGCTATTCAGATTACTGTCCTTTTTACAGTTAAGTCCGAAAAAGGTGATAAATATCAATGAAAATATCAATATACGCCTGTTTTTCTTCATAATTCAATTTTTTAATTTTAACAACAAAAACTATTTAAAAGGATTATTCTCTTCCAGAATTCTGTTTGTTTCCTTATAGCCTATTTCATATATTTTCTTATGGTTTGCCATTTCCATAAGTCCAACATTATTAAGTTCTTCCGGTTCAATATAGAGATCAAATTTTTTCTTTTTATGTTCCATATTTTGATCAATCATCATGTGTATAGCTCTATCGGCCATTTCCATCATTCCCGAAAATGTTTTCTTATATCCAACGTGATTAACATTAACACCGATAATTTTTTCGCAAAGGTTTTCAATAGGTTCAACTGGAAGGTTATTTATCACGCCGCCGTCAACATAGTAAATACCATCTATAATTACGGGAGTAAACAATATCGGTATGGTAGAAGAAGCTATGACCATGGTTGGCAAATCACCGCAGTTGAAGTAAACGCTTTTAGCATTGTTTAAATCGGTAACTGCGGCATAAAAAGGTATTTTAAGTTCTTCAAAAGTCTTAGCTGAAAGGCTTTGTTTTAAAGCATTTTGCATACCGGTCATTTTAACAAGACCTTTATTGGGAACAATAAACTCGAGGAATTTGTAAATTGACTTTTTCTCAAATATTTTCAGGATTTCGTCAGGTGTTTTACCATCAGCATAAAGAGATCCTGCTATTGAGCCGGCACTTGCTCCCGAAATAATATCGGGAAAAATCCCATGTTCATTCAATGATTTAAGCACACCAACATGTGCAAAACCTCTTACGGCGCCTCCGCTTAACACAATTCCTATTTTAAACTTTTTCTTTCCGGCAGCCATTTTTTAACTTTTATTTATTTGATATTTAATTATTGTGGAAAAGTACAAAATTATCAATAAAACTGCAAATCCTGTTATTAAAAAAGTTGTTTTTGCACCAAATGCGAACCATACAAGACCGGCAAAAGAGCTTGCCACCATGGTAAATATGCTGTTAAGTGCGGTATAAGCTCCGACAGCAGTTGCAGCTTCCTCTTTTTTACAAATATTAGTAATCCATGCTTTTGATACACTTTCGGTACTGGCGGCATAAACTCCATAAATAAAAAACAGGAAATAGAAAAC
>CAZELC010000010.1:0-19795 GCA_964512865.1 uncultured Bacteroidales bacterium | reverse complement strand
TTACCATCGCCCCATATCAGCAACTTCTCCGTATTATTCAACAATAATGCATAAGCCTTTACCATTGCATTGTTTACATTAGTCTGCATTGCATAACTATAATTAATATTATTGCAATTTAATTGAATCCCGGTTGAGTTTGTTGAGCTAACCGTTAGCTTTGCTGTAGGATTATTATTCCCGATACCTATATTACCAATTTGCCTGTAAAGATTATTATTGCTCTTTTCCCAATCACCTAATGAAACTAACATCGGATTTTTCCATACAGCATTTCCTGCTGCATCAGAAATTAAAATATATCCATTTTGAGCATTAGCAGTTAGCTTTATTGAGTTGGCTTTAATTGATCCGTTTACATCTAAACGACATGTTGGTGTTGGATTTGAAATACCGATATTTCCGGAAGAGTTAATTAATAGCTTACTAATATTATTTAAATTAAACTCCAAAGAACCATTATTATTTGCAATTTTCCAGTTATACCATATATAAGATAAATCAATACCTGCCGGGTTTACTACTTTTTGCTCAAATTGTATTCCTGTAGGGATACTAGTTGATGAAACCCTGACGGTTTTTAAACTATTATCGTATAAAAATGAACCGTCCGAAATTATTGAATTTGTCCCATTCCAGAACGATATTCTGCCTGTTGCTCCGTTTCCGGTAACCATATCGCTATGGCTATGATCACTTCTCGACACAGTATTTGCCGTTCCATTTCCTCCAAAATCTACTTGCCATTGTGATACATCCGAACCGTTATATATATTGCCGGTTAATCCATTTCCCGCAATTAACTGGCTATGCAAATGATTAACTTGTGCAAAATCGCTTTTATGATAACCATCGAGCAGATCAGCATTTAAGTTTGACACCAGTTGATTTGACATAACGCTAATTGGTGGTGCTGATATTACCGTAGAAATAATAGTGCTGTTAGTTGAAATAGAACCACCAACAACCTCAAGTAAATTCTGAGGATTAATAGTTCCAATTCCGATTTTTCCTGCAGCAGATAATCGGAACCTTTCAATACCATTACTGATAAAGGTTACTGGAGAGTTTTGAAGAGTACCAAATTTTGGGATAACATTATGAATGCTGTCCTGAGTAAGGTTTCCTTCAATTTTCCAGTATTTGTCGAATTGCGGGTATGCACTAATAGTTGCTCCTGCCAGGACTAAGGTCAGCCCATACTTTCCCCACGCATGGGAAAAATTACATTGTAATCTTTTCATGATATAAAATATTATTGTTTGTGTTCGTAGTTCGTGGTGCAATTTCCGAAGATTTTTTTTATTTACCAAAAATATTTTTAAAAAAATGCAAAATATTTTTTAAATAACTTATTATCAGTATAATAAAAATGTAAATTTTTTTATCTAACTATTCTGTAACAATATTATACTACTATATGTTAACCAAAACACTGTATATTTTAAAATATCCCTAACCGTAAACTATCTGTTTTCCCACAGCTATCAACAAACTCATTTCATTGTAAATACCACTATAACCAATACCCTAAAACCACACCTTCCAACTCCCCACCACCCCATAGCTTCCACATCAAGGCAGATAAAAGCGTAGCGTGGTAGAAGCTTTTCCTTCCCGAAACCAATTTAACACATTCCGATAAAGCATCAAAGCATCCCCCCAATATATCAACTCGTCCGAATAGGACCTCAGAACTCCCGAATTACCTCTCAGGGCGTCCGAATGAATACTCAAAGCGTCCGTACAACCACTCAGGGCAATCGAATAACCTTCTAAGCCTTCCGAACAAAAATTATCTTAAAAATAATCGTAATACCGCTTAAATACCGATGTTTTTATTCCCAGATAAATATAGGCGCCTCTTTCTGATTTTATTTCTGAAGAAAGCGTACGGTAATAAATTCCTGCTTCTACACGAAGATTGCTTTGTGGAATTATTAGATATGAAACCTTTAAAGAATAATAGCTGATATTGGTCTTTATGCCTTGAGCAATAGTATTGTTATACTGTTTGATAACAATATTTTTCTGTTCCGGATCATAAGTGTCGTAAACCGATTTGTAAATATCCTGTCCGTAATTGGTTCCCGTTGTGTCGTAGCCCACAGCCATTGAGTTAACATGTATCTCAAAATACCATTTTTTATAATTATACCTTAAAAACAGTGAGCCTTCGCGTAAGTTTGCTCCTGCAGGATGAGCCAGCGGTTCATTATAATTTCCGTAATTTTCTATCACGCGCCTGTGAGCATAGGTGTAAGGGCGAACAAAGTTCACTTCTGCCTGTAAATCGAGGTTTTTAAGCCCAAATAAACTATATGATTTAAATCCTAACTGAAACGCCTGTTTATTTGTCCACCATCCGTATTTTAATGTAGAATCATTGGGATGGAATATCTTTTTTACGCGGTTTACCAGTCCGCTTTTAACTTCCGAGAACATTATATCATCAATATAAAGCTGTCCGTAAAACAAACTTCTTTTCGATACTTTAACCCGCAGGTTTAAACCCATCATCGAGTTATCGGGACTACCAACCGAAAACTCCACGGGACGATAAAATATCACAGGATTCAGATAATTGATATCAAAACCCCGGTATCCTGCTGTATCTTCCGCTTCCCAAATAATTGATTCGTATAAACCTAAACTTATATGCCTTGTTATATTCCAGTCGAGGTATTGCATTGTGGCAAATTTGTTTTTCATATTAAGCCACTTCGTGGAACCGATATTTGTCATATCCTTGAAATTCGCAAAGATGTTGATGAACTTAATATTCCAAATATTGGTCGATATTTTAAAATATGGATAATTATAAGAGTTATCTGATAAGAGAAGCGAACGATAACCGTCTCCCCAGAAATTCTTTCCGAAACCGGCTTCTATATTAAAATATTTCAGAAAATCATAATTTACATAAAAGCTATAGTTAAGATAATTGTAACCTCCTAGTGATGACGAATAAGCGTATCCCTGACCGGGGACAACACGTTTTACCGTAATATAAATATCAACATAATCGGGGAATTCAGACTGGTTATACATAATATCGCCACCAATTCCTACCTTGGAGCCAAGTCCGCATTTTAATGAAAAACCAATTCCCGACTCTATATATGAATCCTTTGATAAAAGGTCTTTGCCTCCTTCAAAATTCAGTAATGGTTCTACGGTTACAAAAGATGATTTTTTAAATCTGAAATTATTATTTACAATTTTCTCATAAGTAGGATTCGAAGCATTATAAACTCTGTTAATTTCATTTACAAAATACGGTTTTACTGAAGTATGAAAATTAACACGCATACTGTCGAGACGGCTTTCAACAGTTTTTTCGTAGCCATCAAATCTTTCGAAATGCATTGATTGTGAATATGCTTTCCCTGAAGTGAAAATCACAGAAAGTAAAAATAAAATGGAATTATATTTAATTAATCTTTTTTTCATCAAAAATCGTAATAATGGTTTAGCAGCGAAGTGCTTATGCCAAAATAAAAATAATTGCTGTTTGTATTTGTTAATTCATTTGAAAACTTTCTTATGGTTGCGCCTATTGTAAAACAGAGGTTTGTTTTCGGATTAAAGATATAGCTACAGCTGATGTTGCCATACATAATATTAGTTTTAACCCCTTGCATTAAATGATTTTCTTTTGAATCATATCCTAACTCAGCCAGTTCTTCTGATTTAAAAATATTCTGACCCCAGTCGGAGTTCAAAGTATCGAGACCTGTTTGTGCGTAATTAAACTGTACCGATACATAAAATCGTTTATATCTGTAGTTTAAAAAAGAAACCAGCTCACGGAAATTTGCTCCAAGAGGATGAGTCAGCGGCTGATTATAGTGAGTATAGCTTTGTAGCGGGTTTTTGAAGGCATAAGTATAAGGTTGAACCTGATTAAATTCTATCTGAGTGTTGAAGTTTTTAATTCCACCTATATCGAAATACTTAACTCCAAGCTGGTAACCGTATTTGTTTTTCCTGTCGCCGCTGAAAAGTCCTTTAAAATCAATATCATCAACCGACAGTTGACCATATACATTAAGATAATCAAGGATTTTGTATTTTAAATTCAGCCCAACAACCGTATTAAAGTCATTTGAAAAGGAATTCCTTATTGTATTAACAAAAATAATAGGGTTATAATGATTCAGGTCGAATTTGTAATTCTTATCATAACCCGACTGCCAGATAATTCCTTCGAAAAATCCTATTTCGAGTCGTTTTTTGATGAGCAGAGTCAAATAATTAAAAGTTCCTGCTTTTTTCTGAAAGCCGTGATACCATGTATAAGGTGCACTTAAAACACTATCTCTGTTAATATTCTGAAACGAAGTAAGGATATTTGTATATTGAAGGATTCCGTAGTTAGTTGTTATTTTAAGAAAAGGATATTCAAATCCGTTATCTGAAAGCAGCAAAGAGCGGTATCCGTCTCCAATAAAATTTTTATCTGAACCAAACTGAAAGTTAAAGTGTTTGTTCGGGCTGTAAGAAATCAAACCATAAGCAACGCCATAGTCAAAGGCATTTCCTTTAAAGTCTTTAACAAGAATTTCTCCGGGTGCAACTCCATAATGGCGGACATACTTATCTACATAATCAATAAATCTTGCCTGATTCTCATAAAAACTAGTATGAAAATATATTTTATTGAATATTTTTCCTCTGACAAGCACTCCTCTGGTGTTCTGATAATAATCTTTATTATAATCGAAGTTTTTCCCATACTGAAAATTGAAAAGCGGATCGGCAGCAAGGTAAAAATTGCTGCTGTCAAGCAGAAGAAAGCTTTCGCTGAATATCTTTCTTCTGGCATAACTCTGATAATGGTATATTGTTTTAGCGCCGGGCAGTATTGCAGAATCCGGATTCAGATATGGTTTTGTTTTATCATCAATATAAGGTTTTATTGAAGTGTGAACATCGCAGTTCTTTCTGTTAAGCTTTCTGTCAAAGGCGATTGTAATATCATGATTTAAAGGAAGAAGAGCCTGCGAATAAGACTTGATTCCTGCAATAAGTATCAATGCTAAAATCAGATATTTCCTGTAAATCATCATCTGCAAAGTAATATTAACTTTTCACTTTCAGAACAAAATAAAACATCCATATTCTTAGATAATTAATTATTTTAAGAATATCTTGATGTTAATCAACCGTTTAAAAAACTATTTTTCTAAAAATAATTGACCTTTTAAACAATTTATTGCTTATATTTGTTAGTTAAGGCAACCAAAAATAGTGTTTTTATCGTCATGATTCTTACAAAATTCATAAAACTTGCAAAAATGTTCATGAAAAAATCTTTGTCAAAGAATATTATATTTGTCTCATTGTTATTTGTTTCCACATTATCATATTCTCAGCTTGTTGTAAGCACGGCTATGACGCCTCAGCAAATGGTTCAGAATGTTCTTTTGGGAAGTGGAGTAACTGCAACAAATATAACTTATACCGGTGCTGCCAGCACTATTGGTACATTTACCGGTGGAAACGGGACTAACCTTGGCATTTCAAGCGGTATAATAATGTCTTCGGGATATGTTGACGCCCAGGGTGGTTATCAGATTGGCAGTCCTAATACAAATTTTTTAAGTGATATGACAGGCGGTGGTTCCGACCCTCAGTTACAGGCGTTGGTTGGTAATTCTGTAAATGATGCTTCTGTGCTGGCATTTGATTTTATTCCTATTTCAGACACAATAAAATTCCGTTATGTTTTCGGTTCTGAAGAATATCCTGAATTTGTCGGCTCGAGTTTTAATGATGTTTTCGGGTTTTTTGTGACAGGACCAAATCCTGCAGGAGGATATTACACAAATAAAAATATAGCTTTAATCCCCGGCACTACAACAGCAATCGCTATTAATAATATTAACGGATCTTCTTACTCACAATATTATGTAGATAATCAGGCTGTGAGCGGTCAGACGATAATTTTCGACGGATTTACAACTGTTTTAAAAGCATGGTGTCGTGTAACTCCATGCCAGCAGTATCATATTAAACTTGCAATTGGAGATGTGAGTGATCAGGCTTATGATTCAGGGGTATTTTTGGAGGCCAACAGTTTTACTTCTCCCGCTGTTACAATTACAACAACATATTCTACTCCTTCTGCAGGTACAGATGCGATAGAAGGCTGTAATAATGCAATATTGAACTTTTCTATACCCAATGCACTTTCAACAAATTATATTGTTAATTATACAGTTACGGGAACTGCCACCAATGGAGTGGATTATACGAATATCGGCAACAGCGTTACTATTCCTGCAGGACAAACATCGGCAAATGTAACTATTACACCTCTTACAGACGGTTTAACAGAAGGAACAGAAACTGTTTCCTTATCTGTTCAGACATCTATGTGCGGAACCAGCCAAAGTGTTAACGTTAATATTTTAGACAACACGCCATTAGTACTTACCTCAAGTGCCGACACATCGCTATGCGGCGGTTCGGCAAATATATGGGTTAATGCAACAGGTGGAATTCAACCTTATACTTATTTATGGGATAACGGTGCCGGTTCGGCCAACACTGCCAATGTCAGTCCTTCAGCAACTACAATATATTCTGTTTCTGTAACAGATGTATGCAACACAGTAGCTACCGAAAGTGTTACGGTTTCGGTAGGTGCCGGAAGTGCAAGCGCAGGAGCTGACACTTCGGTATGCCTTGGGCAGTCGGTAATATTGACTGCATCAGGTGGAACAACATTTACATGGAGCAGTGGTCAGAACACGCCTGCAATTACTGTGACTCCGGCAACAACAACAACCTATACGGTTACAGTTGCAACAGGTCTGTGTACTGCAACTGACGATGTTATTGTTACCGTTCATCCATTACCTCCTGTTGTTGCTACTGCAAATCCATCATCAATTGATATGGGTTTATCATCAGATATTTCTGCTACAGGAGCTGTTAATTATCATTGGAATTCTTCACCTGTTGATCAAAGTCTTTCAGGTCAGCAAAATAATGCTGATGCAACTGTTACTCCAGGGATAACAACGATTTATATGGTAACCGGAACTGATGCAAATGGTTGTTCAAATACAGATACGGCAGTTGTAACAGTTCATCCGGTTTTGCCCATTGTCATTTTTTCTGCTGAGCCTTATGAGGGTTGCGAGCCTCTTCTTGTTCAGTTCATTGACAGTTCTCAAAGGGTGAGTCCTTTTGCAACTTATTACTGGCAATTTGGGAATGGAACATTTTCGTTCGACAGAAATCCGATGGCATACTATGACCATTCGGGATATTATTCTGTAACTCTCACAATAACAAACCCCGGAAGCACACCTGTTTCGCTGACAAGGAATAATATGATAACTGTTTACCCGAAGCCTATTGCATTTTTCAACACGGTTCCTGAAAACTTTACTGATGTGCTTCAGCCTGAAGTTAACTTTTTTGATGCTTCTATCGGCAATACTGTAAAATGGTCTTGGAATTTTGGTGATGGCGACACTTCTGATTCAAAAAACATCATGCATCTTTATCCCGATGAAGAAACAGATACCGGCTCATATAAGGTAAGTTTTACTGTAACCACCGACCATGGATGTTTGGATACTGTTTATAAAACTATTGTAGTACGACCTGCTTTCACAATATATGCACCTACGGCATTTACTCCAAACCTTGACGGGAAAAACGAAAAATTCTATATAAAAACTTCCGGCGTTTTAGCTGAAGGCTGGGAAGTAAGGATATTTAATAACTGGGGACAACAAATATGGACATCTTCAGATATTAACGAAGCCTGGGATGGAACTTTAAAAGGACAACCTGTAAAAACCGGAGTTTATACCTTCATGCTGAAATGCCTCGACTGGAATAAAATTGAGCATAAAACCAAAGGTAGCTTTGTATTGTACTATTAAAGAATTTTAACCGGTTATTTTATTTCAGGTCGGCTTTGCCGATATAATTCATTCCCTGAACAACTGCATTACGGTGATTCATCCTTCTTGGAGAAGGGTTAAGAACTTTATATTTAAGCGGGCAAGGAAGGATGCAAATTATTGCTGCTGCTTCCTGCTGGCTTAATTTAGAGGAAGACTTTTTAAAATAGTACTGTGATGCAGCTTCGCAGCCATAAATACCGGGACCTGTTTCCACAATATTAAGATATACTTCCATTATTCTTTCTTTACTCCAGAGAAGCTCAATAAGAACAGTAAAATATGCTTCAAGTCCTTTTCTTATATAGTCGCGGTGAGGCCACAAAAAAACATTTTTTGCTGTTTGCTGGCTTATTGTGCTGCCTCCTCTCATCTTTTTTTCATTTTTCTGATTATGCTCATAAGCTTTTTTCAATGCTCCGAAATCGAAACCATGATGTTTGGGAAAGTTTGGATCTTCGGCAGCAAGTGCAGCTAATGGCAGGTTACCCGACATTTCATTAAGGTCTTTCCATTTTTTGTTTATATCATATCCTTCTGTTTTGCGGATAATCATAAGAGGTGTTATTGGCGGATTAACCCATTTATAGAGTATCGTCATGAAGATAGTGCTGGCAAAAAAGAAAATTACCAGATATTTCAGAATACTTAACCCTTTTCTAAAAACAGACCGGGATTTCTTACCTGAGGCTTTAGTTTTTTTTGCTTTCTTTTCCGTCATTTTTTCAAATCACCTATCAATATCGGTTGATCATTAATGTTCAGTATTATTTATACTGCTCCTTCAAACTGTTTCAGAAAGCGAATATCATTTTCGGAAAACATTCTTAAATCTTTAACCTGAAATTTAAGATTTGTAATTCGTTCTATTCCCATCCCGAATGCAAAACCTGAATACAAATCGCTGTCGATTCCACAGTTTTTAAGAACATTCGGGTCAACCATTCCGCAACCAAGAATTTCTACCCATCCTGTTTTTTTACAAAAGGCACATCCTACTCCACCACATAGATTGCATGAGATATCCATTTCTGCCGAGGGTTCAGTGAAGGGGAAATATGACGGTCTTAATCTTATTTTAGTGTTTTCGCCGAACATTTCCTTTGCAAAATACAGCAGTGTTTGCTTCAGGTCGGCAAAAGAAACATTCTTATCGATATACAATCCCTCAACCTGATGAAAGAAGACATGTGCGCGTGCTGAAATAGCCTCGTTTCTGTAAACTCTGCCGGGAGAAATTGTTCTTATTGGAGGTTTTTGATTTTCCATCACCCTAACCTGAACAGAAGAAGTATGGGTTCTGAGTGCGATATCCGGATCTTTTTCAACAAAAATAGTGTCCTGCATATCTCTGGCAGGGTGCTCAGGTGGAAAATTAAGGGCTGTGAAATTATGCCAGTCGTCTTCTATCTCCGGTCCTTCAGAAACAATATATCCTATCTTTGAAAAAATACTTATTATCTCATTTCTTACAATTGATATCGGATGACGTGCGCCAAGATCATTAATATTAACAGGTAATGTAAGGTCAATATTGTCTTTTTTTTCGATTGAGTTGTTTTCAATGCGGTCTTTGTTTTCCGTAAAGAAATCCGATGCAGTATTTTTTAGGACATTAATCAGTTGTCCGATTTCTTTTTTTTCAGCAGCGACAACATTTCTGAAATCCAGAAACAGTTCATTAATCAATCCGTTTTTGCTCAGATATTTCAATCTGAATTGTTCAAGTTCATCAGAATTTTTCAGCTGTGTAGCCTTGATTTCTGCAATCAGTTTATTTATTTTATCCTTCATTGTTTTTTATTCAACTATTTTCATTGTCATTTTAACATCCTCAGCAGGTCTGTCGCCGGGAAGAGTTTTTACTACAGCAATTTTATCAACAATATCAAGTCCTTCAACGACTTCACCAAAAACGGTATAATTACCATCAAGATGTGGAGAGCCGCCTATAGTTTTATATGTGTTTCTTTCTTCTTTGGTAAATATATGTCCGCTTTGTTGTCCAATCATATTAAGTTCCATATCATTATAAACTTTCCCTTGTACGATATAGAATTGTGAACCTGATGATTCTTTTTTAGGGTTGTCGGTTCTGGCAGCGCATAATGCACCTTTTTTGTGGGAATGATTTTTTAATATTTCTGCAGGAATTGTATATCCGACATCCTGAGTTCCATTTGAGCCGGGTGTGCTTCCGCCCTGAATCATAAATGACTTTATTACTCTGTGAAAAGTTGATCCGTTAAAATAGCCTTGTTTAACAAGTTTGACAAAATTATCACGATGCAAAGGGGTGTCATTATATAATTTAACTTTTATATCTCCCAAGGTAGTGCTGATAAGAACGCATATTTCTTTCTCCTGTTTAACCGCTGAAGTATCCTTTTTAATTTGAGCTTGGGCAGAAAATTTTATTATAGAAAATAAAAAAATTAATAAAATTGCCGAAATTCTTGTTTTCATATTTGAATATTTTTATATATTTGCTTGTTTTAATTTATTTTATAGAGGTAAAACCGCAAAATTACAAAAAAAATCAACAATCCTATGAAAAATATCTTTACAAAAAGTTTTATAATATTACTGGCTCTCGGTTTGTTTACGGCATTTTTAACAACAAATTGCAAAAAGAAATCTAAAGATTTTCCATTTGTTATTACTGCCAAATATCAGCTTGACACAAATGTTACAATTCCTTTCGCCGATATTAAAGTTATGTACGGTGATGTAAACATTATCGGGAAGACAGACGTTTCAGGGCAATTTCCTTATACATATAATTTAGAAGCAATTTTGGATGTATATATCACCAAGGATACAACCGTAGTTCATGATTTAACAAGGCTTTGTAAAGGTCAGGGTGTGGTTCGTTTAAAGGAAGGTGAAACAGTTTACAAAACTATATTCGTAAAATAGAAATCAGCTTTTTTTGGTTTTATTATAACAGCTACGACATAAAGGTTCGTAGCTTTCTTTTTCTCCCAGAAGTACAAGACTGTCGCCTGTAACCATTCTGTGCGAGTACATTGCCAGACTTCCGCAACTCATACAAATAGCATGAACTTTAGTGACATACTCAGCTGTTGCAAGTAATGCCGGAATAGGTCCGAAAGGATTACCAAGATAATCCATATCAAGCCCTGCAACAATAACTCTTACTCCACGATTGGCAAGTTCATTACAAACACTTACAAGTTCAATATCAAAAAACTGAGCCTCATCAATTCCGACAACATCAACATCATTGGCTAATAACAAAATCTGAGATGAAGATTGAACAGGAGTAGAATAAATCAGGTTTTCATCATGCGATACTATATTTTCCGCATCATACCTTACATCAATTGCAGGTTTGAATATTTCAACTTTTTGTTTTGAGAATTTAGCCCTTTTTAGTCTTCTGATAAGCTCTTCCGTTTTTCCTGAAAACATCGATCCGCAAACAACTTCTATCCAGCCCTTTTGTCTATGTTCAATATGTGAGTCTTCAGTAAACATTTATAATTTTTTGACAGATATGTATTTAAACTTTTATATCTTTATGGTAATTTTTAAGTTTTCTGACCTCAAAAATAGTAAATTTAACAGTTTCTTTTAAAAAATTTATATGAATATGAGCATCAATATTATTAAAGAGGAAATTGACATACTTATAGATACTATAAGAGAACAGCACGATATAATAAAAGAATATAAAGTAAAGATACCCCAGATAGAACTTGACATAATAATGAGCAATGTAAGAGATCTTTATGAATACCTTACCGAGCTGAACAAAATAAATAATTTAAGAAAATCGCAACAACCTGTTGAGGTTTCACCGGAAATAATGGAGAAACTTGCAGTATCAAAAAAAGAAAAAACAGAGAAAAAACAGGATGATGAAATTACTGAAACTCCGGTTGAGCCACCAAAAGTAACCGAGGTTCCGCCTGTGGAAAAGTCAGAAACAGTTACTATTGAGATTAAAAATGTTGCTGATGAAATACCTGTAGTTGAAGAAGAAAAAGTTGATTTAGAATACAAAAAAGAAAGTACTGCTGATATTACAGAGCTTGTTAATGAAGAACCTGTTACAGATGAAATAAAAACCCCGGATATTATTATTGAAAATAAAGAAGAAAAAACAGAAGTTAAAAAGCAGGAAGAAAAGAAAGAAACTAAGAAAGCTTCAAAATCAGAAAAAGCAGCAATAATAGATCTTTTTGCAGAAACTGATAAAACAAGCCTTTCTGATAAATTCAAAGATGAAAAAAAATCATTGAATGAAAAACTTGGTGAAGAAAAGAAAGAAAAATCCGTAGCAGATAAAATACAGAAAAAGCCCATCAAAGACCTAAAAACAGCCATTGGTATAAATGATAAATTCATCTTCATTAACGAACTTTTTAAAGGTAGTCTTCAGGATTACAACAAAGCCATTGAATCGATAAATGCTCTGAGTTCAGGAAATGAAGCCTTTGCTTTTATAGAAGAATTAAAAGAAAAGTACAAGTGGGATGAAAAACCCGAAATCTATGTTAAACTCGAAGACTTTGTTATAAGAAAATTTTTGTAGTTTAATTTCATTTTCCTAAATTCATGAAAAGGAATATTTTATTATTCATTCTTTTATTTGTCTGTACATTTTCATTCAGTCAGGAAATAAATTATGTTAAAGGAATAATTGATACTCTTTCTTCACCAGGATTTCATGGAAGAGGTTATGTTAATAAAGGCGATAAGATAGCTGCAGATTATATAAGACAGCAGTTAAAAAAAAATTATGTAATTCCTTTTACAGTTAACTATTATCAGTCGTTTGCATATCCAATAAATACTTTTCCTGGAGCTATTTATCTCAAAATAGGCGATAATGTTCTTAAGCCAGGTATTGATTTCTTTGTAGATGCTGCCTCACCAAAAATTAATGGCAAATTCAAAACAATATGGTTAGATGAAAATTCCTTTTCAACAAATAAAAAGCTAACCGATTTTACAAAATCAAATATCTCAAAAAAGATTTTAATAATTGATACGGGATTTAAAGACACGAAAGTCCCTAAACTTTTTACTGCTAAAGGAATTATCAATTTGAGGAAAAAGGATTTTTGCTGGTCGGTTTCAGGTGCAGACGATACCACAAAATACTTCTCAATTGACCTGAAGAAAACAAGTCTTTCTGAGCGCGCCAACAGTGCTGAGATAACAATTGAAAACAGATACTTTAGTAAATACAAAACTCAAAATGTTGCCGGTTATATCAGAGGTAGTGTTTCTCCTGACACATTTATTGTTTTTACTGCACATTACGATCATCTTGGGCAAATGGGTTCTGAAATATATTTCCCCGGTGCAAATGACAATGCAAGTGGAGTGGCGTTTTTACTTGATTTGTCGAAATATTTCTCAAAACTTGAAAACAGGCCTTATTATTCTATTGCATTTTTGTTTTTCAGCGGAGAAGAAGCCGGGCTTTACGGTTCAAATTTCTTTACTCAAAGACCGTTATTCCCTTTGGAGAACATCAAAATGCTTATTAATTTTGATATGGTTGGTACCGGAAGTGATGGCATTAAAGTTATTAACGGAACGGTTTTTAAAACTGAATACGACAAACTTGTAGAATTAAATAAAAAAGGCGGTTATCTGAAAAATATTGCAATAAGAGGAGAAGCGGCAAACAGCGACCACTATTATTTTTATCAAAAAGGTGTGAAGGCAATCTTTATTCATACACTTGGCAATGAGCACAGGGAATATCACACTATGGGCGATAAGGCATCTATTCTCCCGCTTACAAAATATGAGAGTCTTTTCAGATTAACTATTGATTTTGTTAACTCATTTTCGAAAAAAAAATAAAACTGATGTATCAAAGGCTTTAAGGATTTGATATAATAATAAACTATTCTTGAAATGATATTGGTTACAGGCGGCACAGGACTTTTAGGCTCACATTTGCTTTACAGACTTATCTCTTCCGGAAAAACCGTAAGAGCATTAAAAAGAAAATCAAGTAATATTGATTTTACAAGGAATATTTTCTCATTATACAGCCACAACTTTAATGAACTTTTTAATCGGATTGAGTGGTTTGATGGAGACATTACAGATATTTTTTCGCTTGAAGAAGCCTTCAATGGAATTGATTATGTTTATCATTGCGCAGCAGTAGTTTCTTTCGACTCGGCGGATAATGATCTACTTCTAACTGTCAATTCTGTGGGGACGGCAAATATTGTAAACATGGCTCTTGAAAAAAAAATAACAAAGTTTTGTCATGTTTCATCTATTGCTGCTCTTGGTAGAACAGCCAACTCAGAAATTATAACTGAAAGCTCAGGGTGGGTAACATCAAAACAAAACTCTTATTATGCTATAAGTAAATTCAATGCAGAAAGAGAGGTTTGGCGAGGAATAAATGAAGGGCTTAATGCCGTAATAATAAATCCTTCGGTAATTCTTGGTCCCGGTGACTGGACAAATGACAGCAGTAAGATTTTTTCTCTTGTTGAAAACGGTTTATTGTTTTACACTAATGGCGTTAATGCTTATACAGATGTTGAGGATGTAGTAAGTTCGTTGATAATACTAATGGAAAGTGATATTTCTTCCGAAAGATACATTATTGCATCTGAAAATTATTCCTATCGTGATCTTTTAAATTCTATTGCCATACATTTGAATAAAAAATTGCCAAGATATCACGCTAACAGTTTTCTTTGTGAATTAGCATGGCGTGCCGAAAAAATCAAGACTTTGTTTACAGGTTCCAAACCTATGATAACAAAACATATTGCCAGAACTGCTTCCAACAAATCATACTACAGTAATAAAAAATTCTGTAATCAGTTCAATTATGAGTTTATCTCTGTAGATGAGTCAATAAAAAGGATTTGTAATATTTTATTAAAACAAAAGAGCCAGTGATTTCAATCACTGGCTCTTTTTATTATACAAATTCGGGTTATTTAATTTCCCAGGTATCGCCACTATTTAGCAGATCGTCAACATTCTTTATTTTTGAAGTTTCTTTAGCATTTTTAATTTGTTCTTCAACCATATCGTCGTAAGTAGGGAACATTGCAGACCGTATAACTCCGAAAGCCATAGGGTAATATGGTGGTGTCATCTTCGCAAGCATAAGGTGAATCCCGGGATCCTGCGAATACTGATCATGAACAAGAATATCCTCTTCAGTAATGCCGTTTTCACCAATTTTTACTACCTCTAGTCCATGAACACCCAAGCGAATACCCTTTTCTTTATTTTTACCAAATAGCATAGGTTCATCATTTTTCAATACAAGTTGATTATCATCGCGCATTTCCTTAGATGTAATCTGAGTGTGGCAACTATCATTATATATCACACAATTCTGAAGTATTTCCATAACAGATGTTCCATCGTGCTTTGCTGCTTCAAACATGATTTCCGTATTAAGTTTCGGGTTTGTATCAAGTCCGCGGGCAAAAAAAGTTCCCTGTGCACCAAGAACAAGTTCTCCCACAGTAAAAGGATGTTCAATTGTTCCCTGTGGGGAAGTTTTTGTAACACAGCCAATAGGTGATGTTGGTGAATATTGCCCTTTTGTTAATCCATAAATCTGATTATTAAAAAGCATAATATTAACATCAATATTTCGGCGAATAATGTGAATAAAGTGATTCCCTCCGATTGCCATAGAGTCACCATCACCGGTAGCTATCCACAAACTTAAATGAGGGTTTGCAATTTTAACTCCGGAAGCAATTGCATTTGCTCTACCATGAATTCCATGAAAACCATAAGTATTCACATAATATGGAAAACGAGAGGAACAGCCAATACCAGAAACAACACAAAAGTTTTCTTTTTTATAACCTATTTTAGGGAAAACAGAAAATATTGAAGAAAGAATAGAATGATCTCCACATCCCGGACACCATTTTACCATTTGATCGCTGACAAAATCCTCTTTTGTTAAAGGTTTTCTTGACCTTTCAATTGTCATATTTTCTTCCATTATTTTATCTCCTTTAAAATTTGGTTAAACTTATCTGTTAATTCGTTAACGATGAAAGGTAAGCCTTGAACTTTATTATACTGCAAATAGTCATGTTTTGGATGCGTCATTCGAAGGTAATTCACAAGCTGTCCTGAGTTAAGCTCACAAACAACAATTTTTTTGAATTTGCTTAATATTTTATCGGTATTTTTCGGGAAAGGCATTATATATTTAAAATGCGTATGGCTTACTTTTTTGCCCATCTTCTGCATTTCTTCAACAGCAGAATGAACAGCACCATTAGTTCCACCCCAGCTTACAACCAAAAGGTCGCCTTCTTGATTTCCAAATATTTCCTGTTCCGGTAAAACATCAGCAACTTTCATAACCTTGTTATATCGAAGTTCAGTCATTATCTGGTGATTCATTGGATCTGTAGAAACATTTCCAAAAATATTTTCTTTTTCCAATCCACCTATTCTGTGACGAAGTCCTTCAGTTCCGGGAATAGCCCATTTACGAACTAAAGTTTCAGCATCCCTTCTGTAAGGTTTATAGTCTGGTTCATTAGGTTTTGCTATTGGGGGATTTATTTTCGGTAAAGAAGAAACTTTAGGAATACGGAATAATTCAGAGCCCATTCCAAGGTATCCGTCGGTAAGTAAAATTACCGGAGTCATGTGTTCTAAAGCTAATTTTGCAGCTTCAAATGCTGAGTAAAAGCAATCTGAAGGTGAATTTGCTGCAATTATAATACACGGAGCTTCACCATTTCTACCGAATAAAGCCTGCATCAAGTCGCTTTGTTCAGATTTTGTTGGTAATCCTGTTGATGGACCACCTCTTTGTACGTTTACAATCACTAATGGTAATTCAGTAATAACAGCAAGTCCAATTGCTTCGCTCTTTAGCGAAAGTCCAGGACCAGAAGTTGTTGTTACAGCAAGTGAACCAGCAAAACTGGCACCGATAGCAGAGCAAATACCTGCAATTTCGTCTTCAGCCTGAAATACTTTTGCACCAAGTGATTTATGTTTTGCCAATTCCATTAAAATTTCGGTAGCAGGCGTAATTGGGTATGAACCTAAGAAAAATGGTCTTTTTGAAACTTCAGAAGCTGCCAATAACCCCCAAGCTGTAGCAGTATTTCCGGTAATATTTCTGTATCTGCCTTTTTGTAGTTTTGCTGGTGGCACATGAAAAACAGAAGGCATTGCCTCAATTGATTCAGCGAAAATAAGACCTGCTTTCAGCACAGCTTTGTTTGCTTCAATAAGTTTGGGATTTTTCTTAAATTTCTTTTCAAAGAAAGCAAAAGTTGTTTCTAATTTTCTGTCAAATAAAAAATATGTGATGCCAAGAGCAAACATATTTCTGGTCTTTTCTGCAGTTTTAGTATCCAAATCAAGTCCTTTAACAGCTTCTTTTGTTAAGCTTGTAATTGGGGCTTTAATCAATGTATAACTGCTTAAACTTCCGTCAGTAAGCGGATCTGATTTATATCCGGCTTTTTCAATGGCTTTTTCATCAAATGTATCAACATCGACAATAATAATTGCACCATTTTTTGCCCATTTTGTATTTGCCTTAAGCGAGGCCGGATTCATAGCTACAAGAATGTCACACATGTCGCCGGATGAAAATACTTTTTCACCCATGTGTACCTGAAATCCTGATACACCGGCAACGGTATTGTGTGGGGCACGTACTTCAGCCGGATAATCTGGAAAAGTCGCAAGGTCATGTCCGGCAAGAGCTGAGGAGTCAGAAAAAAGAGTACCAGCCAATTGCATTCCATCGCCGGAATCTCCGACAAATTTCACAACAACATCCTCTTTCTGAACCACTTTATTTTTTGTTTTTGTCATAATATAATGGTTTTTATTATCAGACAAAATTACAGGTTTTATTTGTTATAAATTTGAATTTTATTAAAATTTTAATAAAAAAACGAACAGCTTACAACACAAATTTTTTATTTTCATTCTATTTTTTATATATTTGTCTGATTAACTTCAAATCAAAATTTTATGAAAAAGTATTTACTCTTTTTTCTGTTAGCTTTTGTTTTTATTTCATTAAATAGAACATTTGCACAGCAGGTAAACCAAAAAACATTTTATAGCTCAAAATATCAGCTAAATAGTGCATCTCAGCAAATTCCTCAGGAAGAAGGTTATATTTTGTCAAAAGAAAGCAGAAATAATAACAGGGCTTTTACCACTTTACTGACGCAGGATTTCAGTTCTACAACATTTCCGCCTACAGGTTGGACAAGAGGGCATGCAACCGGTACAACAATGGATTGGATTAGGGGAATTGGACCTCAAACCTATTCAACTTTCAGCAATGTTTATACAACAGCCGATAACGGATATGCATTTGTCAATAGTGATGGTTTGGGCTCTGATGGTGTTTCTGAAGACTGCTGGCTTAAAACACCATCAATAAACTGTACAGGTTTGACCTCTGTGTGGTTAAGATTTGATGAGTTTTTCAGAAGATTCAATACTACTCCTGCTCCTACCGGGGATGTTGAAGTTAGTAATAATGGTTCAACATGGACAATTGTACATCAGGCACATTCAGGCATAGCTGCCGGAGGCGCGACTTCAAACCCTAAATTTGTTGATGTTGATATTTCAGCCATCGCAGCTAATCAGTCATCTGTTTATGTGAGATTTAGGTGGACAGGAAGCTATGACTATTATTGGTTTATTGATGACGTGGAAGTTTATTCAAGACTTCAATACGATGCTTCCTTTTCAGCAAGAGCAAATGCAAATGAATATACTTCGGTTCCGCTCGTACATTATACAAATACAACCATGCCTCTGAGTGCAACAGCATGGAATGCAGGCGGAAGTACAATCAATAATATTTATATGGGAGTAAAAGTATATGATGGTCTCGGAACTGCTGTATACTCAGCTAACAGCAACACGGTAAGCTCTTTAACAGCTAACGCAACAGGGACGTTGACCGCAACAGGATATACTCCTCCGGCAGGAAAGGATGTTTATTTTCCGGAATTTATTGTCCACATGCAACAGGCTGATGGAGATATTCATAATGATACTATTAATCAAGCATTCTGGATTAATGATTCTGTTTATTCCCGTGATGACGCAATATTTACAGGAACTCTTGATGGCTCTCTCGGGACTTCCAGTATGTCGTCAATTTTCGGTCAAAATTATCAGGTTTTAACTAATGACAAACTTAAACATGTTGCCTGTTATGTTACAGGAGGCGTTGTTGGTGACACTACCCAGATACTTATTTACAATACAACTAATAATTTACCGACTACTTTGTTAGCATCATCTGCTATTTATAAATTTACAACAGCGGGTTCGCAATGGGTTGATCTTCCAATATCTGGTGGTCCCTTATCCTTAAGTCCGGGAACTTATTTTATCGGAATAAAGCAATTCAGTAAAACACATAATATAGGGGTCGCGTACACAGAAAATAATTTTACTAATCTTAAAGTTTATGCAAAAATTGGCACTGATCCATGGGATACACTCAGTGTTATAGGATATAAAGTTTCCTTTATTATCAGACCTTATATGGTTTGTGGAACTTACAAGCCCGTAATTTCTGCACCTCAAAGCTTTTTGTGCACAGGTGACCAATTAACTTTAACCTCAACACCCGGCTCAAATTATCTTTGGAATCCTGGTTCACAAAACACCAGAACAAAAGTAATCAGCGCCGGAGGGTCATATACTGTTTCCGTTACCAGCGTTGATGGTTGCACGGGAGTCTCTGATCCAATAGTTATTTCAGAGTATGCTAAACCTGTTATAAATCTTGGTAATGATACAGCCGTATGTAATGGAATAAATCTAAATGCAGGAAGTGGTTTTCAGAGTTATTCATGGACAGG
>CAZELC010000009.1:0-20204 GCA_964512865.1 uncultured Bacteroidales bacterium | reverse complement strand
TTATCAGTGCTTTTTCCTGCATAAGCGGCAAGGAAAGCAGGGATAAGCACTTCCTGAGATGTTGCACCATAACCTGAAGGGAATCCTGCACTATCGACAGCACCATTATAATAAGGGTTAGCATTTGCCAGTCTATTTGCTATAATAAGCCTGTTTTCTTTGAAATTCTCAAATGCCTCCGATGAATATCCGTCTTTATCTTTTAGGAATGCCGTACTCCATATCACGTAAGATGTAGAAAAGTTACCTGTTTCAGCCGGCGCATAAGATTTATAAGAGCCGTCAACACTATACCGTAGATATTCCTGAAATTGTTTTGAATAGCTACTGGTTGCGGTAACATCAATTCTGAAATCACGGAAAAGTTCTGCCGTTACCTGTGCATTAAGAGATTTTGTCTGTCTTAAAATAAATGGTGTAAAAAGGTTAGTATCTCGACTTATCCATTCATTCTTATAGGCAACAGTCCGAATATCTTTATAAGTGCCAAAAAGTTCACTGGGGCTTCCAAACACAAAATCCCATCCGGGAGCACTTCCGGGAGAGCTAAAGTTCATACCAAGTGCTTGAGGTGACGGGATAAATCCCGGTAACGCTTTGCCATTTCCTTCCTGGTAATTTAATGAAGCCGACTTCACCATCATAAGTATTCCTAAGGTATTGTCAAGTATTTCTTTAAGATAGTTTATCTTTGGTTTAAGTGAGTCATCTTCGGCAGGTGGCATATTTGACCTTCTTTGCTGGTCGATTCCTCGTTTTTTGTCATTTACCTTTTTCAAATAAGGAATTTTATTATATAGATTAAGCAAATTAGCGCTTGTATTCAGTTGTTTGGTGTTTGAGTTTTCAATATTATTTCCAAGAGGATTAATAATTATTTTATTATTGGAATCTGTAGCCATCGGAAGTGCTGTCCAGTTGTAAACGCCTCCATATCTGGCTGTCATTGAAATCCAGTTTAAGATTGGTATTTTATTTATCGGTACAGTATAATTTATGTCGAGGCTCTGAGTATAATTTGTCATTCGGCCAAAATGAAGCACATTACTCCACACAGAATCTCTTTTTTGCTTATAGTCGGCCTGACTCTTGTCAATTTTTCCTTCAGGTTCATCAATACGTGCGTTGGCTGCAGCATGATAATCAATTTTTAAACCCTGTGTCAGATCATATTTAAGCACATAGTCACGCATCCATGAGAACATTTTCACATAAGTGGGTTCAAGTATTATTATTGCATTTGTTTTATTTCTCAGAAGGTTTTCTTGAAATTCTCGGTTGAGTTCGGTTCTGAAACCTAAGACTTTCGGCAGATAGTAGAAATTAAAATCTTTAACAATTCTCAGATACTTTGCTTTCTGCAGAAATTTTACCTTATCAAGAGGTTTAACATTTTTAGGATTTGCATTAAAATTATAGCCAAAACCACCTCTATGATTTTTCTTCCTGTCATATTCAATATCTATATTGCGATGAAAAATTTCGGTATAGGCATAAGAAAAATCAAAATTCTCTATATCATAAATATGACTTTTCTGATTAGCGCCAACTTTTGTTTTTCTTACGTTCATAAAGTTGATGCTTTTCCTGCGGGTAACATCCTGAGTTATTTTTTTTACAGAATCCTTTTGTGCCTTATTTGCATAAGTATCAAGGCTTTCTTTATAAAGAATATCGGGACTTAACGGATCATATTTCGGAGTGTTTTTTATTTCAGAGAAATCGAAATGCATAGGGATTTTTACTCCGGCTTTTTCTCCGAAGAATTTTCCCAGCTCAAGGTTTGTAGCAATATCATATTGTGTAACAAGGTCTTTACTTCTTTCATTTACTTTTTTATCGATACTTCCAAATCCGGGTGTACTAATTAAGCCCGCAAATGAAATATTTCCAAAATCGGCAAGTGTGGCACTAATTCTACCTGTGGCTGCACTACCTCCACTTTCATCGAAATCGGTAAGACGAAGTTCATTTACCCAAACTTCAGCAGATTTTGCCTGGCCATCATCATTTACTGTTGAACTACTTTGTCGTTTTGGGTTTCGGATACCAATCATGATTGTTTTAACAGCACTGATACTGGGATTACCGACAACAGTCATTTTTCTTCCCAAATCATCATAACCCACGTAAGGTATAAGCAGACTAACAGATGAACCGGACTGATTCATTGCCGTATTTCTGTCTTTTTTCAAATCAACAAGATCATTAAGGGTTATAACCATTTCGTTACTGCTTGGCCATATTGTAACATCGTCAGTAGATGAGGTATACCAAGGAGTAGGCGTCATTGGTACTTCGTACTCATAATAATTCTGTGTGAAATCGGCGCCAAGCCTAATGAACACCGTCAAGTCACCGGTATTCAATATGTCATTATTATTAACCTTCTCCTCGTGGACAAACATTTTAAGTGTTTTAAACTGCCGCATATCAAAATCACAGGTTTTATAAACAGCCCTCGCATCACCATCCAGAAGATTGGTAACCTTAAGAGATAGAGACTGCTCATTCATCTGCATCAGATTTGTTGTTCCGAGGTTTATTTCTCTTTCTATTCCAGGAGGAACGACATAAGGAATAGGATCTCTTTCCGAGTTTTCTTCAATATTTACAGCTGAAATATCGAATCCGGTAAGGTTAACATCGTCAGTAGGAATATATTCTCCAGGAAGCAACAATGAGTATTTATATCTTCTCCATTCACTTCTTACAATATCTAAGGTAGCAAATCGACAAACAATTGAATCGGCAAAACCTTTAAGGAACATACGCATGAACCTTATAGACTTAAAATCCTGAATCCCGTTAACAATTCTGTCAGGATTTTGAATAGGGATTTTAAACTGGTACCATTTTATTGTATCGGAGGTTCCATCTGGCAGCTGGCCAGTTTGACCAATCATAACATCGCTGATATAATTTTGCCCAACAATCATTTTACCAGGTCTTAATTCAACCTGATATTGAAAGTATTTTTCAGTTTCGTTAAGAGTATTATCTCTGTTAATATCTTCTACATCAGGAATATTTGTCGCCTGCATCGGATAATCAACCCCATATTTTTGTTTGGAAAGGGCGTTGGTTATTGAGTTTCCTTCGGTATTATTATAAAGTTTATATCTCTTCAGAATTGAAAGCCCTGCAGCGTCAAAGTCGGGACCTCTGAAATACCTGTAATCATCACCGGAAGGGTCATTTTGTGCATTAATATATGCCTGTGAGCCGGTTCCATAAGCATTTGCAATAATCTGTAGATAAGATGAATTGAAAAAGCTCCTTTCAAGGTCATCTCTTAATCCATCAAGTCCAACATCCTGATATATTGCTGCGTCTTCACTATTATCGAAAGAGTTGGTAAGTGCCTGAAGTTTAGATACTCTGGCCCAAATAGTATAATCAATATCATCATCTGCATCTGAAAGTGGGAGTGCATTTTCTGCACTTTTTCTTGAATCTCTTAGAACATCTTCAGAAATTTCTCCAAGGTTGAGATACATATAACCACCTGAATGATTTGGATTGTATTTAAATGGATCCATCATCCAGAATTCAATATATTCAACATTTGTGGCTTCAAAATCCGTAGTTTCGAGTTTACGCATTATTCCACCCCATCTGGTTGCAGGATCTTTTAGTTTTCCGTTTGCATCAATTCCTGATGAAATATTTGTATAACCATTAACATCATAGTTATACTGACCTCTTTCTTCCGGGTAGTATGCAAGATTTAAAACTGCAATTGTAGGTTCTATATTGGTAGCATTTTGTTTTTGCGGAAATACTTCAGTTTCTTTAACTTCTCTGGTATAATGATTTGAAATTTCTGCTTTAGTGACATCCACCTGGCTTCCTCTGTAAAATGTCTCAGGTGCAATAACATACCATGCAAGTCTTGCTCTGTTAAACCCGTAAGCCAGATTATTTGTTCCAAGATTTGCTTCTGGGAACATTCCATATTCGCCCTGTCCTTGTGGTGTACTCGCTACAAACCAGCTTCCGATATTTTTAATATCTATTGATGATTTTGCAGCTTCAAAATCGTCAATATATGTTGTTCCTGTTTTACCGATTGCCTTGGAATGACCAGGTATCAATTGTGCAAATTCACCGCTTACAGCCAGATTCGAAATTGCTTTGGTTTGAATAAATGGTATTGCATCAACAAGTTTTGTGATTAGCCTTGATTCAGTTTGATAATCACCATTTACTCCAAGAATTGTATTTGAAATCGGTTCATCGCCATAATTAACCTTTTGTGTAAGTGGTTTTTCGGTAAGATTAAGTACGGTAGCTCCGAGATTAAAGTTCTTATTAATCATATAATCAACATGCAAACCCATAAGCGTCTTAGTTTGAATGTCGAACATGCTATTGCTCTCAAGTGAGATATTAATAGGTGTGCCGGAATTAAGTATCCCTTCATTTATGATTTTAACACGCCCCAAAGTGTAATCGACAGTGTAATCAACATTTTCTCTTAGTGGAATTCCTCCTGCGGTAACTTTTACAGAGCCTTGCGGAACATTCATGGCTCCAAGTGAAATTTCAGAGCCGGAAGCCGATTTAAAAAATCCGGCAACATTAAATTTATTTTTATCAGGATATTGCTGAGCTCCTGTTTTTGTAAGCGTATAAAGTGAATCGTAGCAATATTTATCAGCAATAGGCTTAAACTGGTTGCTGTCGGGACCTTTACCAATAATGGCTCTGCGAAGGTCTTTACCAAAAGGTTCAAGTACAGGGAAGAAAACCCTTCCGTTTGTAGCCTGAATAGTACCACCTTGAATTGCAGCCATATCAACAAAGTCAAACACTCCATCAGGAATCGGGTCTAATTGAACATTAAGTCGGTCACATCCTAAAGCTCTAATCAAAGGAACTCCGTCAATTTTTCCTTCGGTAAGATATCCCATTGGAACACCTTCTTCTGAGCCGGAGTAAAGAACATTAAGTCTGAAATCTTCTGCTTTAACCTGATATCCGCCAATCGGATAAACATTTTTCATCATAAGATTCCAAATAGGAATTTTTGTATTTATCTGTGTTCCTTTCAGAAGTTTTACAACCAAACAGTTTGGGGCTTGCACTCCTCCATTTGAAAATTCACCAACCTGATAAACAGTAGTATCGCCAACAACGGTATATTGATATGCCACAGCCAGAACTTGGTCTGAATTAAGAGCGGTATTAAGTGAAATAAATCCTAATTTGCTGTTATATGTAAACTCGGTTGGTGACAGTTTTCTGGCAAGCTCAACCTTTTCATAATCAACACCGCTGGTAAATCCTTTAGCCGACAAGTAATTATTAACATTATTAAGATTTCTTAAATCGGCTTTATTGATGTTAATTCCCGGATATAACAGGTTATTTGAAAGGCTGTCATCAGGAAAACGGCTAAATGGATTTCCAAACACATGAGAGTTATATGGGTTTACTTCACCGATATCCTGAAATGCAACAATATTTCTGTTTTCTGTAACAGCTGCGCCGACATTGGTAACCCAAACTTCAATTTTTGTGATATTTATCGGGCTGTTAACTGTCGGCAATTTTTCAAGAAACTTTGAATAGTTATTTCTATGATATTGTGCTAAAAAGAAATGTCGGTTTTCCTCATACTGGTCGGCTTTAAGATTAAATTCGCTTGTTTGTGCTCCTCCGGCAACAGTAATATTTTCTGTTTTACTTTTTTGTTGCGAGTATATTGCCGTAAACATTGCTCGTCCAAACTTAAGCTTGGTTTTTATACCAAAAAGAGACTGGCTACCAGTAATAAGAGTACTTTGTAATGGCATGGAAACATCACCACCTTCTAAAAGTTGAATAATTTCATCTTCCTTGCCTTCATACTTAAGATTCATTTTATTTTCAAAATCGAATGAAGCTTCAGTATTGTAATTAACTCCAAATTGAATTTTATCGCCTATTTTGGCAGTAACATTCATTTGTATTTTTTCTTGAAAATCAAAGTTTGTATTTCTGCGGAGTTTTTGGTCGAGAGCAGGGTTATCGGTAAAGTTAGAAACTACGCCGAAAATAAGTTCTGCTGATCCCGAAGGGCGAATATCAATAGTATTTCCACCAAATATTCTATCGAATACCTCACCACCTATTCTGATTTTAGGAATAATGTTGCCATCACCTTTTGTAAGTCTGTTTGCTTTAGTTTTATCCCTCCAGTATTGCTGCAAGGCTTTATCCATATCATATTGCCGGTATTCATTAAAATCCATGAAACTCGAAGGCCTGTACTGAAGGTTATCGCCAACTGTTGATTTTAAAATATACTGGTTTGATTCGGGGTCATAAATAACATCATTTTTAACATTTGACGGATTGTTCAGGTATAGCCCACCATTTTGCTGATTATCGTAGGGATTACCGTCATTATCATTGAAATTATAAGGAAGTGTTGTATCCGGAGGGTTTGTATCCGGTGGATAGCTCAGAATATCTTTCTTATCCGGAATAAAAAAATTATTGTTTACCTTAACCGTGCTTGCAATAGCAATGGAGAGTAAAAACGCTAATCCGCAAAAATTAAGTATATATTTATATAATCTGTTCAAACACCACAATAATTAAATTCTCAATTTTGCACTCACGTTACCATAATAAGGCAATTCTGTAAGGAAAACTATACTTTTCTAAATAATAATGGTTAAAAATGCAAAATTAAAAAAATTATAATATCTGTAAAGCACTTTTTATTAATTGTTCTACAGATAATTCAGTTGACTGAGCTTTCAAAATTCTATCAAGTGCCTTTTCTGCATTATTTCTTGGAAAGCCAAGTATTATCAGTGCAGATAACGCCTCTCCCCTGTTTTTATTGTATGACGGAATTAATAAATCGTTTGTCGTTATCTTTTTTTCAAATTTATCTTTTAAATCAAGGATTAATTTCTGGGCTGTTTTTGCTCCAATTCCTTTCACTTTTTGAAAAACATCAATCCTGTTTCCTACAATTGCAGAAATTGTTTCCTCAGTTGAAAGAGAAGACAGAATAAGACGCGCAGTATTATTGCCCACACCAGAAACAGAAATAAGATTTACAAAAACTTCTCTTTCATGATCAGTGGCAAAGCCATAGAGTAATAATCCCACCGGTGTAGTTACTTCAGATTTTATAGCAAGGTGAGTAAACAGCTTACATTTTTGACCTATTTCAGGAATTTTTGAATATGTATTTAATGAAATATTAAGCTGATACCCTATTCCGCCACATTCAATTATAACAAAAGCAGGGTTTTTTTCAGTAATCGTACCTTCAATATAAGAAATCATTTTCGCTTTTTTTATGAAACCTGAGCAATTGCCCATTCAAGAGCGTTTTGTAGCATTTCCTGTGATGGAGCTTTAATAAAACCATTATCAACAAGGCTATTTGTAAGTTCTCTTGAATATTTTATGTCTGCATCTGCAATTTTAAATGCTTCTTCTTTTGTAAGATGAATTCTGGCAACTCCATCTTTTATCGCCTGCATGGCAACATCGGCAGCTTCTTCAGGAAAAACAGCAGCTTCTTGCATATTTGGGACAATATTTTCGGGGTTGATACCTCTTCTTTCGGCATAATTTGCCAAAGAATGAGCGGCAGCAATAGCCATATTATCAGTTATTTTTCTAGCTCTAACCATTAAAGCGCCTTTAAGAATTCCAGGAAAACCAATTGAATTATTTACCTGATTCGGAAAATCTCCTCTTCCTGTTGCAACTATAAATGCACCGGCTTCTTTAGCGGCATAAGGATAAATCTCAGGAACAGGATTGGCGCATGTAAACACTATCGACTTTTCGGCCATACTTCTAATCCAATCTTGTTTAACGGTATCGGGGCCTGGAGTTGACAAAGAAATCAGAACATCGGCACCTTTCATTGCTTCTTCAATAGTCTGAATCTTATCAGGGTTTGTGCTTTCGCAGAGTTCCCATTTCCGATAAAACCTTTTATCATTTTTTATATCAAGTCGGTCGCTATTCAAGCTTCCTTTTGTATCAAACATTACTATTTTTTTGGGATCGCCACCATCAGTAATTATTAATCGGGCAATAGTAGTATTTGATGCTCCTGCGCCAAAAAGAACAATTTTTACATCACCTATTTTTTTATTGGCAAGTTTAAGAGCGTTAATTAAACCGGCAAGTGTAACACATGCTGTTCCTTGAGCATCGTCATGCCAAACAGGTATATCGCATTCTTCACGTAAAACATCAAGTACTTTAAAACAATTTGGTTGAGAAATATCTTCCAGATTTACAGCGCCAAAACTATGTTGACACATTTTCACAAATTCAATTATTTTATCAGGATCGTTTTTCCCATCTTTTCCTTTACTGTCAACACAAAGAGCAACAGCATCAACACCACCTAAATATTTCATCAGAAATGCTTTCCCTTCCATAACTCCTAATCCGCCGGGAGGTGTGCAATCACCATCACCCAAAACTCTTGTTGAATCACTTACAACCGCAACAAGATTTCCTCTGTTTGATAATTGAAATGATGTATCGTTATTATCGCGGATATTTGTTGAAACTTTTGAAACACCCGGTGTATACCAAACATTAAACCAGTTGAAACCCGGAACCGGTGCTTTTGGTACTGTCTGAATCTTTCCGCCGTAATATTTATGAGCATCTTCAGAAAGCTTTTTCAAGAAAAGTGTTTTAGCTTTCGCAATTTGTTCCTGTGTGAAATTATCAGGAAATACCTGATTAAGATTTTCGAGGTTTAGATCAATTTTTTTCATATTTTAATCTGATTTAATAATTTAACGGTTTTGATTCCGGCGACATAAACTATTGCAAATTAACATCTTTCGAGAATCAATAATTATGACCTGAATTGTAAAAATACAATTTTTTTTTAATTGTAAATCAGTATTTTAATTTTATGACAAATTTTTTTGTCGTTAAACAACCATAATACTTCTGATTATTCTGGTTGCTTAGTATTACAACAATAGCCAGAACAATGAGGTTGGTGCAATTTGATAAAAAATGGAAGGAAGCTATTTTTGCTTTTTTGTATACTCTTCGATAGATTTATCAATAAGAATTCTACCACAATATTCACAAACAATAATTTTTTTGTGCATTTTAATATCTAACTGTCTTTGTGGCGGTATTTTATTGAAACATCCTCCGCAGGCATCTCTCTCAACCAAAACGACAGCAAGCCCATTACGTGCATTTTTTCTTATGCGCTGATAAGCTGTCATTAAACGCGAGTCTTCTATTTTCTTTTGAAACTCAGCTGATTTTTCAACCAGTTTTTGTTCTTCTTTTTCAGTTTCTGATACAATTTCTTCAAGTTCCTGCTTTTTTACTTTCAGATCTTCTTTGCGTTCTTTGATTTTTGCGTTTGCATTTTCAAGGATTTCCTTTTTTTGCTCATACGCAGCTTTATATTCATTAATTCTTTTCTCGCAAAGTTGTATTTCAAGTGACTGATATTCTATTTCTTTCGACAGAGACTCATATTCCCTGTTATTACGAACATTCATCTGCTGAGCTTCATATTTTTTCATCAAAGCCTGGTGGTCCTTGATGGCAATTTCTTTTTCTTTAACCTGTTCTTTTACAGCGTCAGCATCTTTTTTAATATTTTCGATTCTGGTTTCAAGCCCTGCTATTTCATCTTCAAGGTCCTGTACTTCAAGAGGAAGTTCACCTCTTACTATACGGATTTTGTCTATTTCGCTGTCAACTATCTGTAAGCTTAATAATGCAACAAGTTTTTTCTCTATTGTAAGTTCTGGTCTTTCATCAGTAATTTCTTCCACTTTTGGAAGCTCAACTTTAACAATTTTCTCTTTAACAACAGCTTCTGTTTGTTTAACCTTTTTTTCTTTTACCGGGGTTTTTTCAGCTTTCACAACTTTTTCATTTTTAACCGGTTTTGCTTTACTTGCAGGTTTCGCTTTACTTGCTGTTGTTTTTTTCGTACTTACTGTTTTTGCCATAAATATAATTTTTTACAGATAATTAACAGGGTTTGTATTGATTTCTGAAATTAAGACCGCAAAGGTAGAAAATTTTTTTGTAAGTAAAGAAAATAATAATTCTTTTGCGAACTGCTCTGTTTCATAATGCCCAAAGTCTGCCAGTATCATATCTGTATTTGAAATAAAATAATCATGATATTTGAGATCGGCAGTGATGAAAACATCTGCATTTTTCGATATTGCCTGTTCAATTAAAAAACTTCCCGAGCCACCGCATAAAGCAATTTTCTTTATCTTTCTTCCTGTAGTTTTTGTGTGTTTTACAGAATTAGCCGATAGTATTTTTTTTGCTTTTTTAAGAAATTCAATATCAGAAATTTCCTTTTTAAGTTCTCCTATAAGACCACTTCCTGTTCTATTATATGAATTATTAATATTAAAGATATCATAAGCAACTTCTTCATACGGGTGTGAAGCTAGCATTGCATTAATTACTTCTTTTTCAATAAAAAAAGGATAAATTGTTTCAATTCTAATCTCTTTTTCCTGATGTACTTCACCCTTTTTTCCAACAAATGGATTGGTGTTACTATTTCCTCTGAAAGTCCCATAACCTTCAGTATTATAGCTACAACAATCATAATTTCCGATATGACCTGCGCCGGCTTTAAAAATTTCGTTTCTAATATTATCAGCACTTTTTAAAGGACAATAAACAACCAGCTTTCTAAGAGAATTTTTTTGAGAAGCCAACGGCAAGGTATTAATCAACCCAAGTTTTTCTCCAAGCAATTTGCTTATACCATCAAGGCTGTTATCAAGATTTGTATGTGCGGCATAAACTGATATATTGTGCTTTATAGCTTCGACAATTGGATTATGATTTATATTGCTATAGATAATTTTTTTTATTCCGTTAAAAATCAAGGGGTGATGTGAAATAATAAGGTCACATTTCTTATTGACAGCTTCATAAATAACTCCAATAGTAATATCAACACAAACTAAAACTTTTTTAATTTTTTGTTCGGGGTTTCCTATAATTAGCCCGCTGTTATCATAAGGTTCCTGAATAGAAAGAGGAAATATTGATTCCAAATAAGAAGTAATTTCCTTAAGAAGCATATTAATTAACTTATAGTAGGGTAATTAATTTTTTTAACGATTATAAACCCAATTTTTGGCAAAGCTAAAAAACAATGTTTTTTATTATTCAACAGTAACTGACTTGGCAAGATTCCTTGGCTGGTCAACATTACATCCTCTTAATACAGCAACATGATAAGCAAGTAATTGCAATGGAATTGTGGCTAACATCGGAACGAACATTTCCTCTGTTTCGGGTACTTCAATTGCATAGTCAGCCATTTCTTTTACAGTAGTGTCACCTTCGGTAACGATTGCAATTATTTTCCCTTTTCTTGCTTTAACTTCTTGAATATTGCTTATTACTTTATCATAAGTTCCTTTGTTTGTAGCAATTACAACAACAGGCATATTTTCATCAATAAGTGCAATAGGACCATGTTTCATTTCTGCGGCAGGGTATCCTTCAGCGTGTATATAAGATATTTCTTTAAGTTTTAGAGCACCTTCAAGGGCAACAGGAAAGTTATACCCTCTTCCTAAATAGAGAAAATTGTGACTATCTTTAAATATTTTCGCAATTTCAAGAACTTTCTCATTTACATTTAATGTTTTTTCAACTTTTTGTGGTAAATTCTCCAATTCATGAATAAGCTGATAAAACCTTGTTTGAGAAATTGTACCCAGGTCTCTTGCTAATGAAAGCGCCATAAGTGTAAGAACTGTAACCTGCGATGTAAATGCTTTGGTTGAAGCAACTCCAATTTCAGGACCGGCATGAGTATAACTTCCGGCATGTGTAGCTCTGGCAATTGATGACCCAACAACATTGCAAATGCCAATTATTGTTGCTCCTTTTTGCTTAGCAATTTCAATGGCTGCAAGTGTATCAGCTGTTTCACCCGATTGTGAAATTGCAATTACAACGTCATTTTCACTAATTATCGGATTTCTGTAACGGAATTCGGAGGCATACTCAACTTCAACAGGTATTCTTGTAAGTTCCTCTATCAGATATTCTCCAACCAGTCCAGCATGCCATGATGTACCACAAGCAACAATAATTATCCTGTTCGCTTTAACAATTTTCTGTTTATACTCAAAAATCCCACCCAGTGCTACAATTTCCTTTTTTGGATTTAAGCGCCCTCTCATGCTATCATAGATAGATTTGGGCTGCTCGTAAATTTCTTTAAGCATAAAATGAGTAAACCCACCTTTTTCAAGTGCATTCAAGCTCATTTCAAGTTTTTCAATATATGGTGTTTTTTCCTGATTTTTAATTGTTTTTATCTTCAATTCACCATTACGGCTGATGGTGGCAATTTCTTCATCATTAAGATAAACAACATTATTTGTATATTCAATTAACGGTGTAGCATCAGAGGCAACAAAAAACTCATCTTTGCCAACCCCAATTACAAGTGGACTACTTTTTCTTGCAGCAATAAGCTTATCCGGATTGTTTTCAGATATTATCACAATTGCATAAGCACCAATCACTTCATTAAGAGCAATTCTCACTGCCTCTTCAAGTTCAACGTTCTCATTGTTTTGAATGTCTTCAATTAAATGCGCCAGTACTTCAGTATCGGTATTACTGGTAAAAACATAGCCACGGCTGACTAGTTCTTTTTTTAAAATCGCATAGTTTTCAATAATTCCGTTATGAATAATTGCAAGTTTTTTACTTTGTGAAAAAAACGGATGTGCATTAACATCATTTGGTTCGCCGTGCGTGGCCCATCTTGTATGAGCAATTCCGGTAGTTCCCTTAACATCTTTCCCTTTGGTAATTTCTTCAAGTTCAGAGACTTTTCCTCTATTCTTATAAAGTTTTATATCACCATTCAGAATTGCGATTCCGGCACTGTCATAACCACGATACTCAAGGCGGTACAATCCTTTTAAAAGGATTGGATAAGCCTCACGATAACCCAAATAAGCAACTATTCCGCACATAAGCTAATTTATTTTTGTATAAGTTACTTCCAGTCTGATATTTCCGGGAGTTTTTGCATAACCGTCAAGAACAACTCTGTCGGCTCTGTCGGCAGCTCCGGAAACCATGAGATAAATCCCATAATTAGGTTCGCTTGGCGTTGATATCAGCTGTTGAATATATTTTGAAATTGTAAACCTGTATTCCTTTGTGGAAGAGTTGTAGTATCCTCCGAAATATGCATTGCCCATTGCCTGATCGGGCAGAAAAACCATTTTGTCGCCTTCCGTAATTTTTGCAAGAGCAAGTCTGTCGGGCGGGTTAAAACCCGAAAGAGTAGATTCGTCAACAGTAAGTATAAGTTCGGCTTTATTAATCACAACATTGCCATAAGCTGCTAATTTAGAATATACATCAGGAAATTTAATTTTGGTTTTCACTCCTCCCATCGACTGAACATAAACAGTATTTCCTCCTTTTAAAGTGTCTCCACTTACCTGAGATTTAAAATCAGCATCTGCACCGGAATAATTGTAATGATTAAAATTAGTAAATCTGGCGGCATTACCATCTATAACAAAACGATAAGTCATCCCACCCACAGAATCATTGTGATAAAAAAGATAAAGACCTGATAGTTGACTCAGCAAACTAAAATAAAGAATTGAGCCACCTGCACTGACAGGGTCGGCTTTAATAAAAAGTCCTTTGAAGAAATTCAGAAAATTTGTATTGTTTGCCAAATCTGAAGTACCTGAAGCATTGATAAATTTCTGTGCTAGAGTATTTTTAAGCCTGATTCTAAGATGAGGACCATAAGTTTTGCCATTTACAGTTACACTGTCTTTTGGTCTTGGTTTAAAAGTTTTATTAGCATAATCTATCCCGAAGTTGCCAATATTTCTGTTTGAATAATACGTACTGTCTAGGAAAATTGATTCATTAAGTTCATAAACATGAACTTTAATTGCAGTAGTTGTATCGCCATAGTAGCCATTATAAGCAAGACAAAGTACTAGTGAATCAAAAACCGGATTTGGACCAAAGCTTACATTATTATCTGCAAGTAAAACTTGTGTATAGATGCCGGCGGCTGTTTTTCCAAAAACAGGATCAAAATAGCTTCCCAGAAGATTTAATGTAGATTCATCGGTTAAAATGGAATCTGTCAATTTAGAGTAAGCATTTACAGTAAAATCATTTTTAAAACCGACATTAAGTTTTGCCTGATCCGGTTGAATCTCAACACCAATTTCTTCGTTTTTATTGCAGGATGAAAATATGGAGATTATAATCAAAGTAAGAATTAACTTACAGATATTTTTAGCAAGTTTCAATGTGCTCAGATATTAATAATAACTTAGGTTATAGTGTTCAACTGCCTAAATAAGAACAGTTTCATTTATTAAAAGCTCATTATAAAATTCATCGTAAGCATCAATATAAGCATCAACAGGCATGTATTCAAGCGTTGGTTTTCCTGAGCTTTTAATATATTCGTCAAGTTCTGGGTTAATCTTTTCGCTTCCATAAATAACTGCATCTGAAAAATCAATGGCTGATTTCATCATACCAACATAATCAGATTGCTTATAGTGTTTTGTGTCCTTTTCAGAAACACCATCAAATTTCACTTTTTTAGCAAAATCCTTGTTTAGAGGATCTTTGAATTCATCATCATAAACAGAAACAACAACTTTTGAGTCAGAAAACAACGGTACATCTTTGTAGCTTCGTTTAATATACATGGGAACAAGACTTGAAAACCAACCGTGGCAATGTATAATATCGGGACCCCAGCCAAGTTTTTTTACAGTTTCTAAAACACCTCTTGAGTAAAATATAGCTCTTTCGTCATTATCGGCGAAAAATTTACCATTATTATCGGTAAAAGTGTTTTTTCTATAAAAATAATCTTCATTATCAATAAAATAAACCTGAAGACGGGCTATTTGAATTGAGGCAACTTTAATAATCAGCGGATGGTCAATATCATCTATTATAAGATTCATCCCAGACAATCTGATTACCTCATGAAGTTGGTTTCTTCTTTCGTTAATGCAACCATAACGAGGCATAAAAGTGCGAATTTCTTTTCCTTTTTCCTGTATCCCCTGAGGTAAATACCGCCCCACGTGGCTCATGTGGTTTTCATTAAGATATGGGGTGATTTCCTGAGTTACAAAGAGTACTTTGTTTTTTTCCATTTTTTCCTCTTTTATTGATTTGTTTTGCAAAAATATAAAAAAAAACTCAGATATAAAAAGTATTATTTATGTATTTTTTTTGAAAATCGCAAAAATATTTTATAAGTCGCTGATATTTCGTGTTGTACATTGAGGCGCTTCCAACCCCTGATTTTGCTGTTTGTTTCGTTTCATCTCGTAACTGCGACCTTTTATTTGTTTTTTACTTCCCTATTTTTAAAAAGTATTAAGTTTGCAACATATTTCGATATTATGGAACTTTTTAAAACAATAAAAGAAGTAAAACATTATCTTTCTGATGTTTGCAAACTTAATAAATCAGTTGGGTTTGTTCCAACGATGGGCGCTTTGCATAAAGGTCATATTTCACTTATTGAAGCATCTAAGAAAGAAAATGATATAACCGTCAGCAGCATTTTTATAAATCCTATACAATTTAACAATAAAAAGGATTTTGAAAAATATCCGGTTACTATTGATAAAGACATTGATGTTTTAAAAGCTGCCGGTTGTGATGTATTATTTAATCCTTCAGTAGAAGAAATGTATCCAAATCCTGTTTACGAGAAATATGATTTTGGTAAAATTGAAACTGTAATGGAAGGTGCCATGCGACCCGGACATTTTAATGGAGTTGCTATTGTTGTCAAGAAATTGTTTGAAATAATCAATCCTGATAAATCATATTTTGGCGAAAAAGACTTCCAACAGTTATTGATTATCAAACAATTAGTAGAAAAGTTGGATTTGCCGGTAAAAATTATTGCATGTCCTATTATTCGCGAAGCTGATGGTTTGGCTATGAGTTCGCGAAACATGAGACTTAGTCAAGAAAAGAGAAAAATTGCCCCTGAAATTTACAGGATACTTTCCGAATCGGTTAAGCTCAGGAACCACAAATCTGTTCAAGAATCTAAGAATTTTGTAATTAATGAAATAAATAGAATCAGTGATTTTAGACTCGAATATTTCGAAATCTCTGATTCGGTTACGTTGCAACCAATAACAAGCTGGAAATCTTCATATTATAATATGGGTTTTATTGCAGTTTATTTGGATGAAATAAGATTAATAGATAATGTCAAATATTTTTAATATTTTTGCAGCCAATTTTAGCGACAATTATGTTTATAGAAGTATTAAAATCTAAAATTCACCGTGTTAAGGTAACTCACTCAGAGCTTCACTACATTGGAAGTGTTACCATTGATGAAGATCTTATGGATGCTGCCAATATTATAGAAAACGAAAAGGTACAAATTGTAAATCTTAATAATGGTGAAAGGCTTGAAACTTATGTAATTAAAGGCGAAAGAGGTTCCGGGGCTATTGGAATAAATGGTGCTGCTGCCAGAAAAGTAATTGTAGGTGATCTGGTTCTGATAATTTCCTACGCATCTCTGGATTTTGAAGAAGCAAAAACATTTAAGCCGACTATTATATTTCCTGATTCACAGACAAATAAACTTAAATAATTTATTCTGCCGTTTTGTTAAAAATTTCTTATCTTGAACAAAAAGACAATATTTTCTGCCCTTAAAATTGTTTTATTCCTCTCAATTGGGATATTTTTTATTTGGTTTTTTCTTAAAGACCTGACTCCATCTCAAAAAGATGAAATAATTGACTCTTTTAAAACAGCAAATTACTGGTGGCTTGTGCTTAGTTTGGTATTCGGGCTACTCAGCCATGTTTTACGAACTCTGCGATGGCAAATGCTTATTGAACCGATAGGATATAAAACTAAATTCTGGAATACTTTTTTTGCAGTAATGATCGGCTATTTTGCAAATCTGGCTTTGCCACGGTTGGGAGAAGTTACACGTTGCGGAATATTGGCTAAATACGACAATGTGCCTTTTAACAAATCGTTTGGAACTGTTGTAACAGAAAGAACTCTTGACCTGGTTGTATTTTTCATTCTTTTCTTTGTTAATCTTTATCTTCAGTATAATCTATTATACAATTATGTTCAGGTAAATTTTTTCTCGAAATTTTCTGATAAGTTCTCTTCTTTGGGGAACGGAAATCTCATATTTATTTTACTTGGACTTACATTATTTATTATTGTATTGTTTTTAGTTTTCAGAAAAAAGCTGGCAAAATCAAAAATCTTTAATAAAATTAAGATGATTTTGCTTGGATTTTGGCAGGGTATAAAATCTCTTATTCAAATAAAAAAACCTCTTCTTTTTATTTTTTACACTCTTGCAATATGGTTTTGCTATTTAATGATGGTTTATGTTTGCTTCTTTAGTATTCCTTCTACAGGAAACCTTAGTTTAGAAGCTGCACTTACGGCATTATTATTCGGAACCATAGGAATAATGGTTGTTCAGGGTGGCATTGGGATTTATCCTTTTATTATTGCAGGAGCATTAACTCTTTATAATGTTACCGAAACAGTAGGTTATGCCTTAGGTTGGATTGCATGGAGCTCACAGGAGCTTGCCATTATTCTTTCCGGAATAATTTCACTTATCCTTCTTCCTATTATTAATAACAATAACAATGGAAAAATCAGAGTTACTGAAGAAAAAAATATTCAGCAATAAGGAAGAATTCGAAAAAACCCTTAATTTCTGGAAGTTTAAAAATTATAAAATAATATTTACCAACGGATGTTTTGACCTTGTTCATCTTGGACATATTGACTATCTTGCAAAAGCCTCCGACTTTGGAGATGTAATGATTGTCGGTCTTAATTCTGATTCATCAACAAAAAAAATTAAAGGGAATAACAGACCTATAAACCCCGAATTTTCCAGAGCAATGGTACTTGCCGCTTTTTCATTTATTGATGCAATTGTTCTTTTTAATGAAGAAACTCCATACAAGTTGATTGATTTTATTAAACCTGATATTCTCATCAAAGGAAACGATTATAAAACTGAAGATATTGTCGGATTTGATATAGTAAAATCAAAGGGTGGAATCGTTGAAACCATCAACCTCGTTCAAGGCTATTCAACAAGTAACATTGAGAAAAAAATCATAGAAGCATATCTGAATAAAAACGACTAAAATCTCTTTTTCGGTCGAAATGACATTCCGGAAAATGCAGTCCGGTTTAAACAGTTTGTTTGAAAGAAATCTGTTTCCCAATTTCAAAACTCTTGAACTTCATTATAACTAATTGTATTATAAATTTTAACATTAAAAAAATAATAAATATTTTATCACTTTTAATTTTATTTTTTATATTTGCAGATTAAACTACCAAAATATTCAATATGAAAAGTAAAGGAACGCTTGTATTATCAGTTATTTTATGCGTTTTAATATCCGCCTTCATTTTTTCTTCTTGCAGTAAATCAAAAACTAATACTAAGCTTGTCGGAAAATGGAAGCTTGTTGATGTTGCAAATATTAAAGATACCACTAAAGCTGCTTATGAGACATGGGAATTTACTGAGGAGTATAAGTTTTTGTATTCATTAAAAAGACAAGTTAACCATCATGATTCCATCGTTGTTTACGAAGGCAGATATAGTGTTGATAAATATAATAAAGTTACTATCCAGGACTTTCCTGTTGGTTATGAGCATCTTAACGGTACATGGACAATTGTAAAATGTAAAGATGGTAAAATGATGATAGTAAATGATATCGGTGGTTTATATTTCCGTGAATTCATAAAAATATAGGATATTCATTATCTCTGAATGTCTAAATCCAAAACTTTTTTTTATTGCCAAAATTGCGGTGCTCAATCCTCCAAATGGATAGGTCATTGTCCGGCTTGTAATGAATGGAACACTTATGTTGAAGAAGTTGTTCAAAAAGAAAGTAAAAATAACTTCACAAAAGCTTTCTCAAATGCTGAAACCGGTAAAGCAAAACTTATTGAAGATATTGATTCTACTGCCAGACAAAGATTTAACTCTAATAATAGTGAGCTTAACCGAGTTCTTGGTGGTGGAATTGTGCCCGGCTCAATTATTCTTATCGGCGGAGAACCCGGTATAGGTAAGTCGACACTTATGCTTCAGGTAGCACTAAACCTTCACAATAAAAAAGTGCTTTATATTTCAGGAGAAGAAAGCGAAGAGCAAATAAAAATGAGAGCCGAAAGAATAGGCATTAACAATAAAAACTGTTATATTCTTACCGAAACATCCACGGCTAATATTTTTCAGCAAATAGAACTTATTAACCCCGAAATATTAGTTATTGATTCTATACAAACTCTGCAGACGTCAAGTATTGATTCCTCTGCAGGAAGCATCTCCCAAATAAAAGAATGTGCTTCAGAATTTCAAAAGTATGCAAAGATAACAGGAATACCTGTTTTTCTTATCGGGCATATTACAAAAGAAGGCATAATTGCAGGTCCAAAAATACTGGAACACATGGTTGATACCGTATTGCAATTTGAAGGCGACAGAAATCATATTTACAGGATATTAAGATCAGTAAAAAACCGCTTTGGCTCCACTTCGGAACTTGGAATTTATGAAATGCACACAAAAGGACTAAGAGAAGTTTCAAACCCTTCGGAAATATTGATTTCCCAAAGAGACGAAGATACAAGCGGAGTAGCAATTGCTGCTACAATTGAGGGATTAAGACCAATGCTTATTGAAACTCAGGTACTTGTAAGCTCTGCTGCATACGGAACTCCTCAGCGGTCAGCTACAGGTTTCGATATCAGAAGGCTGAATATGCTTTTGGCAGTTCTTGAAAAACGTTGCGGGTTCAAACTCGGTGTTAAGGATGTTTTCCTTAATATTGCCGGAGGAATAAAAGTTGACGATCCGGCAATCGATTTGGCTGTTGTATCAGCAATTCTCTCGTCAAGTGAAGATATGCCGATTGGACTTAAGTATTGTTTTTCTGCCGAAATCGGTCTTTCAGGTGAAATCCGACCTGTTAACCGAATTGACCAAAGAATATCTGAAGCCGAAAAGCTTGGCTTTGAGCATATTATAATATCAAAATATAATTTTAAAGGATTAGAAAAAAACTATTTCAAAATTAAAGTATCTGCTGTTCAGAAAATAGAAGAGGTTT
>CAZELC010000008.1:0-20427 GCA_964512865.1 uncultured Bacteroidales bacterium | reverse complement strand
AGAAAAAACTAATGGTAATAATCTTTCTGAAAAGAAAATTAATAATGACGGAGCAAATCAGAAAATTATTAATAATAATGTAAAACCTTCTATTAATTCTGAACAGAAAAACAATTCTAATACAGGTTATTCAAATAATGATAAGGATATTTCTGTTCAAAAAAATAATAATAATTCTTATAATAAACCGCAAAATATTATAACTGAAAAAAAACAAGACAACAACAGTATTAACTATCAGAAACCTAATAATAATACACAAGTTTATTCCAAACCTAATAATGAGTATTCAAAAAACCCTGCGCAGAATAATTATCAAAAACCCAATTCAAATAACAACAATCAAAATTATTCAAAGCCAAATAGTAATGTTAATAATAAATATCAGAGTCAAAATAACTACCAGAAGCCTCAGAATAATAACAATGTAAAACAGTATAACAATCCTAACTATAATAATATCAACAAACCTCAACAAGTTTATTCGAAGCCAAAAAACTATTCTCCGAATTACAATAATAACCCCGGAAATAATAATAGAATAAATAATTCTGATAATAAGCAAAGTAATTACTCAAATCCATCTAACAATTATTCAACACAACCAAAACAAAACAATTCAAATTACTATTCTCAGCCTAAGAACAATAATAACTATTCACAACCAAAAACTTACAGTCAACCAAAATCTGAAAATAAGTCAAATTATTCTGCTCCTTCTAAATCAAATAGCAATTATAGTTCACCAAGCAAATCAAACAGTAATTATTCCTCTCCTTCTAAATCAAGCGGTGGAAGTGGTTATTCATCACCATCCAGGAGTAGTTCAGGTTCCTCAGGGGGCGGTTCAAGATCAGCAGGCAGTTCAGGTGGAGGACACAGAAGATAATTTTTATTGTTATTTCAATTGTAAAATAAAAAACACAAAAAATGAAAAAGATAGCGTTTTTATCACTGTTATTTTTGTCACTAAGTTTAATAACGACTTCACAAAACCAAAATGACGCATTCAGGTATTCCCAAATTATTTATGGTGGCACAGCACGTTCCACAGCCATGGGAAATGCCTTTGGTTCCCTCGGTGCAGATTTCTCATCATTAACAATAAACCCTGCAGGTATTGGGTTATACAAAAAATCTGAGTTCTCTCTAACCCCTTCAGTCTATATTGGATCAACTTCAGCTGATTATCTTGGAAAAACTGGAAATGACCTTAGATATAATTTCAATCTTAATAGTGCAGGATTGGTAATTTCTTTTAATGCCAGAGAAAATATCGAAAGTTCCGGATGGAAAGGAATTCAGTTCGGCCTTGGATTCAACAGGTTAAATAATTATAACAACAGGATTTTAATAGAAGGTGTGAATGATAAGAACTCAATGATTAATGATTTTCTGAAAAAAGCCAACGGGGTTAGACCTCAAGATCTCGATCAATATGATGCGCTTCTAGCTTTCAACACTTACTTGATTGATACAGTCGGCGGGAAAACCAGTTATAAACCTATCGTACCTTATGGCGGAGTCACACAAAACAAATCTGTTGAAACTTATGGTTCAATGAATGAGTTTCTTTTAACATTCGGGGGCAATTACAACGACAGAGTTTATATAGGCGCGACTGTCGGATTTCCTTTTGTAAGGTACTATGAGAATTCAATTTATAAAGAAAAAGCAGATACCATTCCAAATTTTAAAGATTTCACTTATCGTCAAAACTTAGAAACTCATGGATACGGATTTAATTTTGGTGTCGGTATTATATACAGGATTGCAAACTGGGTAAGAGTTGGAGGAGCATTTCACACACCTACTTTTTTCAGTATGACCGATAAATGGAGAAGTTCTATTGAATCTGAAGTATATGGTGACAAATATAGCTCAAGTTCTCCAAGTGGAAGATATAATTATCAGCTAAACACTCCTTTGAGAGCAATAGGTAGTTTATCTTTTATTATAAGCAAATATGCATTGATTAGCGCTGATTATGAATATCTTGATTACAGTACCTCAAGGTTAAGAGCTTCAGATTACGATTTTTTTGATGAAAACAGTGCCATTAGAAATGACTATACCGTTCAACATAATATTAGGACCGGATTTGAAGTAAAAATTGAACCTATTTCAATTAGAGGTGGGTATATTCTTAACATGAATCCGTATAGAAATGATTATAATGACGGAACTAGAAATTCTTTCAGTGGTGGGATTGGGCTAAGGACCAAATACCTTTACTTTGACATTGCTTATGTATATTCTCAAATTACTGATAACTATTATCTTTATTTATCTGTTCCAACCCCATCAATCAATAAATCTTATTTCAGTAATATAATGGCAACAATAGGTGTAAGATTTTAAAATTATTATTTACAATACAACCCGGTTGATAATTCACCGGGTTTTTTTTGAAAAAAAATCAATTAATAATCATCAAATAATAAAAAGAAATATTTTTGTAAAAATTGAACTGAATCAGAAAAATTAAATCTGGAAATTATGGAGAAGAAAAAAGTAATAGTAAGTTACAACAATTTACCACCCGATGTTATAGAGGCGATCCGCATCCAGTACCCTGACGGGTATGCAAACTATATAAAGAAATTTCCAAAACCAAACAACGATTTTTTTCATGCGATAACGGTTGAGACAGAAGATACTATTTATTTAGTTAAGGTTAATGTTAAAATTGATAATATCAATCCTGAGAAGCTTGAAGAACAGTTATTTGCCAGTGAGATAAATTTTAAAGAAGACTCTAAATCGAATGGATCACAGGAAGGCCCCGAAGATATTTCCAATGAAGAAAGCTCTGTAGATGATAAAGATGAAGCTTAAATTGAAAATATGGAATAAAAAAACTTTAAGTTGTCAATGATTGTTTTGGGGTTTGGTTCCTAATATTCACTTCATTATTTTTGAGTTAAGCATATTGTTTTCACCAAAAAATTAAAAAGTCCTTCGACTGCCGAAGGACTTTGATTTGTCGGGATGAGAAGACTATCCACCAACTGGCGAATGGACTTCGTTGGTGGGAGCCTAAATCAAAGTCTTTTGGATCCTTCGTATCCATGTCTTTTTTATTTTTCTGCTCAAATAAGTAACCTTTTTTCACAAAAAAATAAAAAAGTCCTTCGACTGCCGAAGGACTTTGATTTGTCGGGATGAGAAGACTCGAACTTCCGACCCCCACGTCCCGAACGTGGTACGCTAGCCAACTGCGCTACATCCCGATTTTAAATGCAAAAATAAGAATTTTATTAAACCAACAGAATAAAAGTCAAAAAAAGAGCGGCTAAAGCCGCTCTTTGTATTTGAAAATTATTTCACAAACTGCTCAGCATAATATTTTGCTGTTAGTTTTTCGCCTGTAGCCTTTTCAATCATATCGTTCCACTGGTATTTTGCACCTGGTCCAAAAACCTTTTCTGTTAAAAACTTACCTATTTCCTTGTTGCCAACATAATTAGGATTTTTAAAATCATCAGACTTCAAAATATTTTTACAGATATAATGATTAAGTTGTGATGCCAGTAATTCACCAAGCAAATAATTATGATAGTAGCAAGGAGAAGTTGCAATGTGAATCTTACTAGCCCAATCCGGTTCGTTTCTGCCTTCAGGACGTTTTAATAACTGATATTTTTCCACGAGGTCCCACCAAAGTTTGTTAAGATCCTGATCAGGGTTTTCATAAAGGCTTTTTTCAAAACGATACATTACCTGTGCCCAACGGCTGAAAACCAGTTGTTGCATTTTAAGTGCTTTAAAGCTTACCTCTGCAATTTTTGCTTTATCTGCATCAGAAATATTAAGCATTGATTTCATCCACTCAGCATTTCGGCTTAAACGCCCAAAAAGCATAGCAATAGCTTCAGTGGTAAAAGTATGAGCCGGGTTTTGTAAAGAAAACGGTAAAGATTTATCAATATATTTATCGTAAGATGCATGACCGAATTCATGAAGCATTGTGCCCATCCACTCTTCAGTCGGCTGAAGATTACACAAAACTCTTATGTCGCCTTTATTGTCAATATCAATACAGTAAGCATGCTGATTTTTTCCGGGTTTTTCAAAAAGATCGCTTTTTTTAATGATATCTTCAATCGGAATACCAATGCCTGCATAAAAATCCTCAGTTAATTTTGCAAGATCTTTTCCTTTATAATAAACATCAAAATCAATTTTATAAATTTTCGGACCTTCCTGGAAAAATCTGTTTTGGTAATGCCAAGGCATCAATTCTTCAGGTTTAACTTTATATCTTTTTGTAAAGAATTCATCGATTTCGTTTTTTTGTTGTGCAAATGCTTCGCTGGTTAAACTGTCAAGCTGATCGAAAAGCTTTGAAATTTCAGCAGGATCCTGCTCACTTAGTTTCAAACTCATTTCATGATAGTTTTTAAAACCAAGTTCTTTTGCAACTTCGTTGCGTTTTTTAACTAAATTTTTTATGTCTTCCGCCACAACGGAGCCGATTTTTTTCTGAGCAGTCCAAACGCCTTTAAGTTCTTCAGTATTCACAGAGGTTTTTAAGAAATTTTCCACCTCATTATCTGACATTTTTTTGCCTTTGAATTCTGCTCTGAAATTACCATACTTTTTCTCAATTATCGTCTGCAATTTAGTCATTGCATTTAGTTTGGCAGTGTCAACCTGGCTTCCGAGGTAAGCATTATAAATTACTTCGAGCTGACGTTTAAGCAATTCGTCGTTAACGGAATTTGATTCTTTGATTTTTTTCAATTTTGCGAAATCATCTTTATTTGCAAATATCTCGTTAAGCTGGATTTGAAATTTTTCACATTTTGCCCAATCTTCTGGTTTACCTGAAATTGAAGCATTCCAGTATGCTAAGCTTGACTCCTTATATAATGGAATCACTTTAGCCTCGTAATTTTTAAGGAACTCTTTGAATTGTTCAGTCATGTCGTCTTTTTTTTGATTTGAATTTCCACAATTCGTAAAAACAGCTGCCGTAAATGCTAATAGCATTATGACAGCTAAGAACTTTGACAATTTTTTCATTTGTTGGATTTTTAATTTATAATTATTTTATTTAATTCTAAATTATTTCCCCTCAATACTAATCAGTTCTACTTTAAAAATCAATGTTGAACCGGGAGGAATACCTTGTGTACCTCTATCGCCATAAGCAAGATCTGAAGGAATAAAAAACTCATAAACCGAGCCTGTATTCATTAATTGAACACCTTCTGTCCAACCTTTAATAACTCCATTAAGCGGAAAAGTTGCCGGTTCTTTTCTTTCATAAGAAGAATCGAATATTTTTCCATTAAGAAGTTTACCTTCATAATTTACGGTAACTTTATCAGTAGCAAGAGGTTTTGGTCCTGTTCCTGCTTTTATTACACGATATTGTAATCCACTTGATAATACAATAACACCATCCTTCTTTTTATTCTCATCGAGGAATTTTTTTCCTTCTCCTTTGTTAATTTCTGCTTCAACCGTAAGTTTGGCTTGTTGTTTTTTCTGCAATTCCTGTTGCAGCTTATTCATAATTGCCTGTTTTTGTTCTTCAGTAAACAAGGTATCTTTATTATCTTTTCCTTCCGCAAAAGCTTTAATAAAAACATCCTGATTAATCATAATCATGTTTTTTTCAAGGTTTTTTCCAATATCAGATCCAATAATATAACTAATAGTATCAGTATAATTTTTCAGTTCAATCTTATTATTTTTTGAATCTGCTTTATTTTTATCTTTTTTGCTACCTTGTGAATATAAGTTTAAAGAGCTTATCATGCTAATTAATAATACGATGGTAAAGCAAGAAATTAATTTTTTCATAATAAAGTATAATTTTAATTTATAAAAAAAAGAGGCTTAAAAACAGCCTCTTTAAAAAATCATTTATAAGGATTATTTTGTTTTTTGTTGTGGTTTTTCAGCGGCAGCGGCTTCAACTTTAATCAACTCAACTTTAAATATCAATGTTGATCCTCCAGGTATTGAATTGTTACCTGCATCTCCATAAGCAAGATCAGAAGGAATATAAAGTTCATAAACGCCACCTTCTTTCATCAGCTGAAGTCCTTCAGTCCAACCTTTAATAACGCCGGTAACAGGGAAAGTTTCAGGTTTTTTTCTATCATAAGAAGAATCAAAGATTTTTCCATCAAGGAGTTTACCTTCATAATGAACAGTAACTTTATCATTTGCTGTAGGGGTTTTTCCTTTACCTTCTTTAACAACTTTATATTGAAGACCTGAGGCAGTAACTTTAACACCTTCTTTTGATTTATTTTCATTAAGGAATTTGCTTCCTGCCTGTTTATTTGGTTCAGCCATTTGAGCTTGTTTTTGCATTTGTTTTTCCTGCATATCTTTCTGGAAAGCCATCATTATTTTTTGTTTTTCAGCTTCAGTAAAATATAAAGAATCTTTACCGTCAAGAGCATCTTTAAATCCCTGAGCAAGCGCAACCGGACTTAGTTTAAGAGAGTCTTTTTTTACATTTTCACGCAGGTTAAGGCCAATATTAGATCCAATAACATAAGCTATAGAATCGTTTTTATCTTTAAGTTCAATTTTTTTGTCACCAGAACCGCAAGAAGCAATAAATAATGCAGCAGATAGTGTAACAACAGTGAAAAGAATTTTTTTCATAACATTAATTTTTTTTAGAATCCATTTATTTAATTGGGGGCAAATTTACTACAAATAATATAATTAGAAGGTTTTTTTAGTGAAAAATATCTGAAAAATGAAAATTGGATTAATTTTGCAGTTGATTATCAATATAATTATAATGGTATCAAATAATTTTGAAAAATTGTTAATAAATTTGTTAATTATATAAAAAAGTTCTACCTTTGCACCCCAATTTGTAAAAATAATCTTTTTGAAATTATAATAGTAATGGATACTTTAAGTTATAAAACATTATCGGTAAAAGGTGCCGAAATAAAAAAAGAGTGGTTGATAGTAGATGCTGAAAATGAAATTTTAGGCAGACTCTCTTCAAAAGTTGCTTATCTCCTTAGGGGAAAACACAAAACTAATTTTACCCCGAACTTAGATAACGGCGATAATGTTATTGTTATCAATGCAGAAAAAGTAATATTAACGGGAAAGAAATTAAACGACAAAGAATATGTTCGTCATACAGGATATCCCGGCGGTCAGAGAATTACTACTCCAACTGAACTTTTAAAAAGAAAACCTGAAGCTATTGTTGAAATGGCTGTTAAAGGAATGCTCCCAAAGGGAAGCCTCGGCAGAGATATTTTTAGAAATCTTTATGTATATGCCGGAACAGAGCATGTTCATGAAGCACAGAAACCAAGAAAAATTGATTTAAATACAGTTATAGTATAATAATATGGAAGTTATTAATGCATTAGGAAGAAGAAAAACCGCTGTTGCAAGAGTATTTCTTAAAGAAGGAAGCGGAAAAATAACAATTAACGGAAGAGAATTTACAAATTATTTTCCAACCCCGATTTTGCAATTTATTGTTAAGCAGCCTCTAGAAATAACAAATACTGCTGATAAATACGACATTAATGTTAATCTTGACGGTGGTGGTTACAAAGGTCAGGCTGAAGCTCTCAGCATGGGAATATCTAGAGCACTTTGTAAAATTGATGCAGAATTCCGTCCTCCATTAAAAGCTAAATTATTACTCAGACGTGATCCGAGAATGGTTGAGCGTAAAAAACCCGGTCAGAAAAAAGCCAGAAAAAGATTCCAATTCAGCAAGCGTTAGTATAAACATAAATTCATGTTTAGTATCTAAATTGCTAAGACTCCTGTTTTTGGGCTACTTAGCAATTGCTTTTAAACAGAATGTAAACATAAACTATTAAAAATGGCAAATTTATCATTTGAAGAATTATTAGATGCAGGTGTACATTTCGGACACCTTAAGAGAAAATGGAACCCAAATATGGCTCCGTATATTTTTATGGAGAAAAACGGTATCCATATTATTGACCTTTATAAAACCATTGCTAAGATGGAAGAAGCTGCGGCAGCTCTTAACCAGATAGCAAAATCAGGGAAAAAGGTATTGTTTGTTGCCACAAAGAAACAGGCAAAAGAAATTGTTGGCGAACATGTAAGAAAGGTTAATATGCCTTATGTTACTGAAAGATGGCCCGGCGGTATGCTTACAAATTTTGCAACTATCAGAAAAGCTGTCAGAAAAATGGCTTCCATTGATAAAATGAAAACCGACAGCACATTCGAAAAAATATCTAAAAGAGAAAGATTACAAATTTTGCGTGAAAGAGCAAAACTTGAAAAGAACCTCGGTAGTATTGCCGACCTTACAAGACTCCCTTCTGCATTATTTATAGTTGATATATTAAAAGAAAAAATAGCTGTTGCTGAAGCCAAGAAACTAAATATCCCGACTTTTGCAATTGTTGATACAAACTCAAACCCAAATCAGGTTGATTTTCCAATTCCTGCAAACGACGATGCTTCAAAATCAATTTCTCTGATTGTTGGATATATGGTACAAGCAATTGAAGATGGTCTTGCTGAAAGAAAACTTATTAAAGATAAGGAAAAAGAAGATGAAAGAGAAGATGAAATAACTGTTGAAGCAGCTACTCTTAAAGCTCTTGAAGGTATCGAAGATGAAGAAGGTGCTATCGTCGGCAAAAAACTTTCAAAGAAAGAAACTGTTAAAATGAAAGGTTTTGAAGAAGAAACTGAAGAAGCTAAGAGAACCAGAAAAGCAGCAGAAAAAGGACCAAAAAAAGTAATGGGAGCTAAGAAACCTATTGCAAAAAAATAATTAATAAAATTTTTAATATAATGGCAAATATAACAGCAGCAGATGTTAATAAACTAAGACTGCAAACAGGAGTAGGTATGATGGATTGCAAAAATGCACTTGTTGAAGCTAACGGTGATTTTGAAGCAGCTATTGACATATTAAGAAAAAAAGGACAAAAAGTAGCAAGTAAAAGAGCTGACAGAGAAGCCAGCGAAGGCGTTGTTATTGCAAAAACCGATAATTCAGGAAAATTTGGAGCAATAATTATGTTGAACTGCGAAACTGATTTTGTTGCTAAAAATACAGAATTTGTTGACCTTGCAAATAAAATTCTTGACCTTGCAATTGCCAACAAACCTAAAAACATCGAAGAACTTAAAAATCTCAATATTGATTCCAGAACAGTTTTGGAACATATTAGCGATATGATAGGAAAAACAGGTGAAAAAATGGGACTTGGCGATTATCAATTTATTGAAGCACCTATCGTTGTTCCTTATATTCATCAGGGAAGCAGAATATCAACAATTGTTGGTCTGAATATCGGAGATAATAAAGATCTATACCAAATCGGACGTGAAGTTGCTATGCAAATTGCAGCAATGAGTCCTGTTGCTCTTAATAAAGACGATGTTGACCCGAAAATAATTGAAAAAGAAATTGAAATTGGAAAAGACCAAGCTCGTCAGGAAGGTAAACCGGAAGAAATGCTTGAAAAAATAGCTCTTGGCAAACTCAATAAATTTTTCAAAGAAAGTACTTTGTTGAATCAGGATTTTATCAGAGACCCAAAAGTTACTGTTCAACAATATCTTACATCAGTTAACAAAGATTTAACCGCTACAGCTTTTAAAAGAGTTTCGTTAAGTTAAAAATAAAATATTTATATTTGAAGAGAGAATTATTTATAGTTCTCTCTTTTTTTTTAAAATCTATCCAAATGGAAAATAAATACAAAAGAGTTTTGCTGAAGCTTTCAGGCGAAGCATTAATGGGCAAACAACAGCATGGCATCGACAATGAAATACTTGAAAAATATGCCCGTGAGATTAAATCTGTTACCGATCAAAAGGTTCAGGTTGCTATTGTTATCGGCGGAGGTAATATTTTTCGGGGCATGAAAGGTTCAAATGAAGGATTTGACAGAGTTCAGGGTGATTATATGGGAATGTTGGCAACAGTAATAAACGGTATGGCATTGAAATCTGCACTTAATAATATCGGCATTAAAACCGTATTATTATCAGGAATTCCTATTGATAATATTTGTGGACAAATGAACCGTGAAAAAGCAATAAAACATCTTGAAAAGGATCATGTTGTTATTATTAGCGGCGGTACCGGTAATCCATATTTCACTACAGATTCTGCCGGTGCTCTTAGAGCAATTGAAATAAAAGCAGATGTGATTTTAAAAGGGACAAGGGTTGATGGTGTATATGATTGTGACCCTGAAAAAAATTCAAATGCAGTAAAATACGATAATCTTACCTTTGACCAGGCTTATGAAAAAAACCTGAAAATTATGGATATGACTGCGTTTACTCTTTGTAAAGAAAATAAAATGCCTATCATAGTTTTTAATATGAATACAGATGGAAATCTGAAAAAAATTGTTTTTGGAGAAAAAATTGGTACTTTTGTAAGCATATAATTTAAAATTTCAATATATGTTCGAGGAAGTTGATTTTTGTTTAGAAGAAGCTAAAGAAGGGATGCAAAACGCTCTTGTCCACTTAGAGAAAGAACTTCAGAAAATAAGGACGGGAAAAGCTACACCTCAGATGCTTGATGGTGTCAGAGTTGATTATTATGGAACAATGACACCTGTTGATCAGGTTTCAAACATTAATACACCTGACCCAAAACAAATTATTGTTCAACCATGGGAAAAGAGTATGCTTATCCCTATCGAGAAAGCTATAATGTTTGCTAATCTTGGTTTCAACCCGAAAAACGATGGCGAAGTATTAAGAATAATCGTTCCGCCATTAACAGAAGAAAGAAGAAAAGATTTTGTGAAAAAAGCAAAAGCAGAAGGCGAAAGCGCAAAAGTTGCAATAAGAAATATAAGAAGACTTGCCAATGAAACGGCAAAAAAGCTTGAAAAAAGCGGTATTCCTGAAGATGCAATAAAAAAATTAGAAAATGATGTTCAGGAGTTAACAAATCAGTATATTGCCAAAGCCGATAAAATTCTTGAAGCTAAGGAAAAGGATATAATGACTGTTTGATTAATTCAATTTGAAAATTTGAAAATGTGTTAATTTGATAATTTGATAATGGGATGATGGGATGATGGGATAATTGAAAATTTATGTGAATTGTTGATTTTAAAGAAAACACCCACAGAAAAAATTTATAATGGAAACCTCACAGAAATGTGGGGTTTTTGTTTGGATAAAGAAATATCATGCTTTTTCATATATAGAGTAAATTATATTATAGCTTTGCAGTAGTTTTATTTTATTCACAATCTAAAAATTTCTGATGAAAAACTTTAAAATACTATTTACCTTATTGATAAGCATTCTTTCCTTTCAATGTTACTGTCAAAATACAAATAACAATAAAAGTAAAAACGATCTGATACGACTTAAACTAAAAGGGAAAGTTAAAACTTTAACTGAATTGGAATATTCTTCTGTAATGGACTCCGGGAAATCGGCAAAAGGAAAGTTGATATCTAGCAAAAAACGACTTTTTAATTCTGATGGAAATCTTTTAGAAACTAGTTGTAAAATGTCAAACGAAAAGTATTCTTACAAATATACCTGTAAGTATAATAAAAAAGGAAAAATGGTTGAGGAAAGTCTTTTTGATAATATTGGCAATTTTTCAGGGAAGATCTGTTTTGTTTATAACAACAAGGCACAAATAACTCAACAAAATGAATATAATGCACAAAACAAATTAATAAAAAAATGCGATTATAAATATGATAAAAAAGGAAACCAGATCGAAATGTTAATTTCAAAAACAGAATTTTCAGATTCCAGATACATTTTCGAATATGATGATAAAGGAAACGAAACGGAGTATAAAATATTTAAATCTGACAGCCTTTTTCAAAAAGTAGTTAAAACTTATGATGATAATTTAAATCTTACTCTTGAGAGCTATTCGGATTTCAACGGGAAGTTTACCGGAAAAATTGTTTATCAATATGACAGCAATGGGAATGAGATTTCTAGAATTCCATTCAATTCAGATGGCAAAAAGTCATTTGTTAATACGTATTTATACAACAAAATTGATAAATCGGGTAACTGGATAAATAAAACAGAGTTTTTTAATCGTAAGCCTAAAGTCATATTTGAACGGGAAATAACTTACTATTAACCAATTAGTTTTTAAAAACATTGTCGACAAAAATTCCCTTATTATGAAAAACTGTATCATATTTTTAATTTTTTTGTCTCTTCCATTAATTTTTAAGGGGCAGTGTCAATTTGGAGTTAAAGGGGGTTATAATTATTACTGGTTCACACATCCTGAAGATGGACATTTTAATTCAAAATATAATTATAATAACAGTGCAGTATTAGTTTGCGCAACAATAAAACAGAGGGTTTCAAACATTTTATATTTTGGTGCTGAATTAGACTATACCAACCGTTCATTTGAAGTAATATCAGGATGGGGTGGCTTAGGAAGTGGAAAAAATGCTGATTTGAATTATAATATCGGCAATATATACTCACAAATTAAGCCACAGTTGATTTTTGGATCAAAAGTAAAGTTTTTCATATATCCCGGCTTTTATGCAGGAACCATGATTCACTCATCCTTAACAGGGGAAATAAAATCCTGGAGTATATCAGCTCAGCCAATAAATACTACTGAAATAATTGATGGCACAGCTAAAGATTATTACCCTTCTTTTGAATTTGGTATATGTGCCGGTACCGGCATTGATTATATGTTTTACAAAAACCTTGGCTTCGTTTTAGAATATAATTTCAATATGAACCTGTTACCAATTTCCAATTCATGGGGGTCGGATAAGGTAAAAATGATAAACATGAATATTTCTGCTGGAATTACTTACACAATCAGCAGGAAGCATTAAAAACTGATGGAACAATGTCCAAAGTTATTCTTATTTCAGGCTTTAGGCATGACATGGGGCTACGTATTAGGTTATTCTTGCTTCAGCCTTTCAGGCTTGTCTTGGGACGATGCTCCAAGTTATTCTTGTTTCATGCTTTCAGCATGTCATGGGGCTACGTATTAGGTCATTCTTGTCTCAGCCTTTCAGGCTTGCCTTGGGACGATGCTCCAAGTTATTAATATTTCAGGCTTTCAGCCTGAAGCTACCTTTCGTATTACCGGTTCAGACTGAAAGTCTGACAGATTATAAACGCGGGGCAAAGCCCCGGGTTTATAATCATATAATTCAACTTCACCCTGAAGGGGTGAGACAAATTAAGGTCTCAAATATAGTTCTTTACATTCTTAATTCGAATCTTCATATTGATATTTCTTTGGACATTATGGACTAATCAACCTAAACATATTAACTGATACAATTATTATAATTTTGTTAGCTTAACAAAAGAACTTTGCCCTTTTGAGAATTTTGCGAAGCATTCATTAACCAGATTATCGTTTTCTGTTATTCCTAAGTTAAAATAATAGAGGTAATTATTTGATGTGTAAAATTTCGATTTCTCAATGACTAGATCCATTTTTAAGCTAATATGTTCCTGACACTCTCTTTCAATATTTCGTTTTTCGGCGGCTAATTCATAATCGCCTTTTTCTATTGCTTTTCTTTTTTCCTTATTAGATTTCTGTTTTAGTTCTTCATTATAGAACTTAAAATCAAGCAGGCTGAATTTTGGGTTGAACTTTTCAATTATTTCTTCTGTTAAACATTCAAATTGTTTTTGGCTTAACTTATTTTCATCAAGCAATATGTTTAGTTTAGTGACGTAACTTTCCAATGTGCTCATAAATATAAATTTATAGCATCCTGATATGCGGTTTTCAAATCATTAATTAAACTCTTTGGCTTTATCACCATAACATTTGCGCCATAAGAAAGAATTTCCATAAGAAAATCATGAGTTGCAAACATTGTAAGCTTTATCAATAGTTCATTTTCATCGTCCTTCAATATTTCCTGCGATGTATGCAAAGGCATTGTTTTGATATAGTTGCCGTGAAACGGCTCAAACGACAATACTATTTCTTGCGGCTTTTCTTCATTAGGGCTCATTATACCAAAACAATACTTGTAATGCTCTTTAATACTAAAACTTGACTTAACCACAAATCCTTTTTTAGTAATTTCCAAAGCAGTCAGCCTGTCAAGCGCGAAGCTCTTAATTTTATTATCTTTAAGGTCGTTTGCCAGCACATACCATCTGTTTTTAAATTCTTTTAGTCCATAGGGTTCAACAGTTCGTTCGGTTATTTCATCATCCCAAAATTTGTGATAAGTGAACTTTATTTGAAGGTTGTTTTTAATCGCATGGAGCAAACCATAAAGGTTTTCTGTTCCTTGTGGTTTGCGCTTTTCGAAATGTATATAATCGGAAAGTCTGTCGGTAATATTTAATGCATTAAAAGTGTCGAACGCTTCCAGAATTCTCTCACTTGCCTCCTGCTTTTCATCAAAATCAATAAAGTAAACTTTGTTTGAAAAGTCGTATTGTATATCAATATTGTAAATGGTTCTGATATCTTCCAAATCTCTTTGAAAGGTTCGTTTGGAAATATTAAAATCGTAAGCCTGAATTTCAGATTCAAGTGAAAGGTAATCCGCTATCTCATTAAAAGTAGCCGGACATTTACGAAGCTTTTTAATAATAAGGCTATACCTTGAAATTGTTTCTCTTTGCGACATAAATTATTTTTTGACAAAAATAATAACTGAGTCGGACAAAACATGGCTTGGTCAATAAAAATAATTAGTGATCCCTAATTATGCTAACAATTAAGATGACAATATAATTTATACGCCCCTGAATAATTGCAGGAACATGTATTTTCAAGATTCATTCTGGATATAATTAACTCATATAATGTTGCTCCAAAAAGTTCTATTTCTTTTGAATCGCTGTATATAGCCGGGATTTTTTTATTAATGTTTTTTCTGAATAATATGGATTTGTCCTTATTTTGTCCGGTTGCCATTTGATAGAGATTTTGTAACTGATAATCATAAATAATCCAACCATTTGTTTCTTTCAGAATGAAATCAATATGATTATTTGATGCACCGATATAAGGATGGAGCGGATCTGTTTTCATTTCTTTAAACCAGGGATAAGTGCTGACAAGTAAAAGCAAATCGTTAAAATCCGAGCATTTTAATTGCTTTAAGTAATCAATAAAAAAAGGGTATAGACTTTTTGTTTTTTTGGGCAGGTAAATATTGCCAAGAACGAACTGTTTTGGATCATTATCAATATAAACAATATATCCAAATTTACCCTGCCATTCTTTTTTCCAATAATCTCCAAAAGCTTCTTTAATCAATGAAGTTAATTCAGGGGTTTTTCCAATCTTAAAAGTTGTTTCTACAATATTATTTATTTTCTCAGAGCTTGACTGCTCAAATTTGTCATTCGTAATCATATCATTTTTGTGTTAAAGATACGGTGAGGGGAAGACAAAGAGTGTCGTAGGCAAAAATGTAAATTTAAATTATCAAGAAAAAAGAAATTGACTACCTTTTTGAAATTATTTTTTTCAGAAGTTTAGCAACCTCTGTTTTATTTGACTTAATGTTGCTATAATTTCTTTTTAGCCCAATATAATGGATATTTTCTTTTTCAGCATAAAAATATCCAAATTCATTTTCTTTATCCCAAGTTTTAGTTTGACCAAGCCAGTCTCCGACAATGACATCATATGAGCTTTTGCCTTCAAAAATAACTACTTTGGGACTCATTAGTTTTATTAATGCCGAACAGAAATTCGCACATTCTCTGTAATATTGTTTAAATGAATCCTTACCTAAATGATTAAGACATTGTTTTATTTCTTTTTCACTATCGGTAACAATATGGTAAAGATTTGTCTTCACGCAATTATGTTCAAGTTTGAACTTAACTTCTTCTAATGACATACCTGTTAACTTCAATATCTCTATAACAGATTCTGCTAAATGATACCGATATTCATTATCAAAATAATCAAGATAAGAAATCCTTTCAGAAAAAGGTTTTACTAAATAATCTCTTTTGCCAATTCCTTTGCCGGGATTAATCCCGATAAATAGTATTTCAGGAGAGGGTTTCAATTCTCCGTCTATCAATTCAAACCCATAATACAACTTTTTTGCTTCTTCATTGTTTTTTAGCTGAGAGTTTAAAGAATTGATATATTCACATACTTCCGATTTCCATTTTTCCAATTTAAAATTAGTAACTTCAATTTCTTCCATAATTTTAATACTTTAAATTTATTATGCCCTAAAAAGTTTTCGGCTTGCCTTTATTGTCTCAAATTAATTAGAACTTTACATCATTTAATTCTTTCAAAATATAGTCGATTTTACGCTTAATAATTTCTTTCATTTCACCATCAGCAATTTTCATCCAGGGTGTTTTTGTATTCCAATAATTTATACCGTCCTCATCATTAAAATCTCCATTCCATAATTGGTTGCCCAATTTGTACAAATCCAAATCCAAATAACTTTTTCCTAATTTTTCAGATACCAATTTTCGCCTTTCCTGACTTATTAAATTTGTGTTTTTGTTATCATCGAGTTCTATACCATAATAAAATCCATTTCCAAAGTTGCCGTCAAATCCAAAAAACACACAAAAATCCTCCGCCCAACCTTTTATCTTAAAATAAAATTCCGCATCGTCTTCGTTAAATTTGAAGCTATCATCATAATGGACACTCAAAATTCTATTTTCTTCATTTTTAATTTCTTCTAACTGTTCAAAAAGTTTTTTCACAAGTTCAGTTTTTACTAGTTGCATCATATCATGAACAAAGAATCTATCAAACACTGTATAATTGTCAATTGAACCTGAAATTATTTTAATTAGTTTTTTTTCATCCTCAGAATACTGGTTGTCATTATTTTCATCAATCACAATATCCTCAAATAAAGATTTACTTTCTTCTGGGAAAGATTCCTTTATATTTAACCGGACATAATTTATTATCAAATCCTTTATAGGATAGATTTCGAGAAAAGCATTTAAATTATTATTAATTATTGCTTTTGCAACCTCATAATTACACTTGTCTTCTGATGATTGCTTTGTCAACCATTTAACAAGGTTGATATATTGTGCAATTGATTCTTTTAAAATGCTGTTATTGCCAGCTTTTTCTTTGCATTCTTCAAGCCAAAGAAGTATATGTTCCTTATAAGATATTTTAATGTATTTAACTTTAGATGAATTACCTAAACTCTCGTTGGTAGCTTCTTTACCATCAAGTCCAATGGGTTGTTCTGATGGTTTCAAACCTAAACTCTCGTTGGTAGCTTCTTTACCATCAAGGGTTAAATAATAGAGATTGAATAATTCACCAAATTCATTAACCCCATAATTAAAGTATCTTAACAATTGATTTTTTTGATCAATCGCATCAATCTTATTTTCAATTATAATAGCTTTCTTTTCTTTATCAACTACAATTATATCAATATTACCTCCGTGTTCATAATTATCTGATATTACATTTATATATTTTTCAGCCTCAACCTTAGCAGAACAAGCAATAAAATCCGAATATCCTATTTGTTTAATAAAAAGGTCTAAGAATATATGTCCACACTTATGACTTCCTTTTGGCTTCAGTAACTCTGCAATAAATGCTGAATGCATTTTCACTTCTTTCCTTTCGACTTTAAGGACTTTAAAAACATTAAAGCTTTCTCCTGAAAGATCTTCCATTTCCTTATAATGATCGCTTATCAGTTTTATTTGGCTTAATAAACTTTGAATATTTTTTTCATCCATAACTTTATTACTTAAGTTCGTTTTCCAAATATATTAAATATTATCGTTTAGATTTAAAGTAAAAACTTTTTGTTAAAAACCAAATGACTCAAAATAAGCAACTAACAATTGTTTAATTCTTTCAACCGGAATATGCGACTCTCTTTTATTAACTGTAAATAATTCATCAAAATCTTTTTCGGGGTAAATTTCCAAAAAGCAATATTTTGCAATTAGTTCAATCGACCATAAAAGATTTAACAGATGAAGCAGAAAGAAATCTGCTGAAGGTATTATTGGTTCAATTTTATCAAAAGGATTAGATATTTGGGGTTCCAACGAATCATATTCGAATACCTGAAACCCCGATTTGCCATCTACATCAAAAACATGTAATTTTAAATCCCTGTCATAACCATAGCCATCAACTACCGATATTGGTTTAAGCCATGAAAACTTAAGGTTTTCTTTCTTTTCTTTTGTTATATTATATTTTTGGTGAAAATACTCAAAGATATGATCGTCAAAAAAACTTGATTCATTACCTGTTAGCTTATAAACTATATTAAAAATATTGAATAAATTAAAAACAACAGATGTAAAACAGGAAGCAATACTTTCGTGTATTGCCATGCAGATTTCTTTTTCCGGCAAAACACCTTTATTTCCTTGCAAATTTAAAATCAGGTTAACGATACGATTAATTTCATGTTTTGATTTCGCTTCCCATTTGTTTATTTCTGGATTTATGATTGCATTGAAATATAGAAAAACGTTTTTCATTTTTCTTTTAGAGAAATAAATATTAAATAATTCTGTTGGTCGCATTTTATTTAATCATCCTTTTAAGAACCAAAGTCATTTCAACGTTCCGATAAATTCACGACAAAGATAAATGACAAGTACGCCAAACTATGACATTGTATAAATTAATTGGGACTTAATTCCCCGTTTTATGGGTTTTTTATGGTAATAACTTTATACCGTATTTTATCATCAATTTCATTTCTCATCAAAAATTATATACTTTTCTTTTTAACATTAGCTGGTTAAGAAAAAGTTAAAATATTACCAACTCAGACAAATTATACAATAAATTTGTGTTGTGCATTGCCAGGAAAGGATCAAAAATTAATGAATAAAAATATTAATGAATTATAATCCCGAAATACATCACCGCCGTTCTATTCGCCTGCAAGGATATGATTATTCACAGGTCGGGTTGTATTTTATTACGATTTGTGTAAAAGACAGACAATGTTTATTTGGAAATATAGAAAACGGAAAAATGATTTTAAATGAAATAGGAACAATTGCGAATGAATGTTGGATTCAAATTCCAATGCATTTTCCAAATTCTATTTTACATAACCATATAATTATGCCCAACCATGTTCATGGAATTATTGAATTAACGAAAAATAATAATGGGTTATCCAATAATGTGGTTGTAGGGGTTCAAAATTTTGAACCCCTACAACCACGGAAAAATGAATTTCAAAAAATAATTCCACGGTCAATCGGTTCGATTGTGCGAGGTTTTAAAATCGGCGTTTCTAAATGGATTCTTAATAACACGAATTTGGACAGCATCTGGCAACGCAATTATTATGAACATATTATCAGAAATAATCAATCCTATTTAACCATCTCGGAATATATAATCAATAATCCCAGAAATTGGAACGAAGATAAATTCTCCTGTAATTTATAATTATCAATGGCATCAACAAAAATTGAATGGACAGAAAGTACCCGAAATCCAATCACTGGATGTACAAGGCTATATTGGTAATGAGATAAATGCATTTTAGCCGCTGCCGGATTTAATTTATGAGGGATTACTCACAAAAATCAAAGAAGATATTCTTTGGTCTTTTTTTATTGTTCTATTATTTTTGCAAAAAAGAAGGCAAACTCAATTAATTTAATAAAAAGTAGTTCATAAGGAATGACTAGTTATTTCATCATTTCATTTCCTCCAACCAAAACAAAATGTTTTTTTCCGTATTATTATTCCCAACTCATCTGCAAAATGTTGAACAACGAAATTAAAATGTTGGACTCAAAACAACTATTTTAATTTCGGAACAACTTATTCTGAGTCAGAACAACTAATAATGACTCGGAATAAATAATTCGCTTGTTCGAAATAAATATTCTGATTCATTATTTCTGCAATTAATTCGGAACAACTTGTAAAAACTCAGAACAACTAATTCGCTTCTTCAAAATAAATATTCCGACTCATTTTATCTACAAATAATCCCGAACAAATAATACTGAGAGTTTTTATTTAATTCTTAGGTCTGGTATTTTCAATTATGAATAATCAACAACACATGAACTAAATATATCTGCTGAAAAATACAATTAATAAAGCTTTTTCGTGTTCAGAATTATAAGGAGGCGAATTAATATTTCCGGAACTGATAACGCAGAAATTTAAAAATTATTGTGATATACACAAAATAAATATATGTTCAATTATAACATTTTTGGCATGATCGTTGAAAAATATTTACCGTTATTTTATTATTAACCAAAAAAATTATAATACTATGAAAAGAATAAAAAAAACATCGGAGCCAATTCTTCTTGCAAAGAAGAGATCCGCCGGCATCAAATCAATTGACCCAAATTTAGATTTAGGTGATGGTTTAAATGTACCAAATTTCGATTTAAAAATTATCGAATCCTGACTTCTGACAATTAGTGCGGTAGTAATTTCCAGCCTGTAATCAATTGTTC
>CAZELC010000007.1:5574-21132 GCA_964512865.1 uncultured Bacteroidales bacterium | reverse complement strand
GCTTGTTCATGCTGCAGGAATTGGATACGCTATTAATTACGAGAAAAAAGATGAGGTGGTTTTTACTTTTATTGGTGATGGCGGAACATCTGAAGGTGATTTCAGCGAAGCTCTTAACTTTGCTGCTGTCTGGAAAGCCCCTGTTATATTTACGATTCAGAATAATCAGTATGCTATTTCTGTTCCGGTCAGAAACCAGACGAAATCTAAAAACCTTGCAATAAAATCTTATGCTTTCGGGATGCCAGGAATTAAAGTTGACGGAAATGATTTTTTTGCAATGTACTCGGTTTATAAACAAGCACATGAGTATGCCAGAAATGGTAACGGACCTGTTCTTATTGAAGCATTTACATACAGAAAAGGTGCACATACAACATCTGATGACCCGACAAAATACCGGTCTAAAGATGAAGAAGTAGAATGGGACAAAACAGATCCAATTAAACGATTAAAAAAGTTTATGGTGAACAAAGGAATTTTCAACTTTGACGAGGACGCATTAATCGAAAAATTTAAAAATGAAATTGATGAGGAATTTGTTAAAGCTGAAAATTTTGTGCCATATCAGCTTGAAGATGTTTTTAAATATACTTATGTCGAAATGCCTGATGATCTTAAACGTCAAAAGGCAGAGTATGAAAAATTCTTAAAATGGAAGGAGACAAAAAAATGAGCGTGATGACAATTGTTCAGGCAATTAATAATGCTATTGATATTAAGCTTGCTGAAGATAAAAATGTTGTAGCTTATGGCGAAGATGTCGGGCTTGAAGGTGGAGTTTTCAGAGTTACTGAAGGATTGCAGAAAAAATACGGGGTTGAAAGAGTTTTCGATTCACCTTTGGCTGAGTCTTCAATAGTTGGTACAGGAGTAGGAATGGCAGTTGCTGGCCTTCGACCTGTTGTGGAAATCCAATTTGATGGATTCACATATCCGGCATTTAACCAGTTTGTTTCTCACGTTTCAAGGATGCATAATCGCTCACGAGGAAAGTATAAAGTTCCGATGGTAATTCGTTTTCCTTATGGTGGTGGCATAAATGCACTCGAAAACCATTCTGAAAGTCCGGAAGCTTTTTATGCACATATTCCGGGACTGAAAGTTGTAATTCCATCAACACCTCATGATGCAAAAGGTTTGATGATTTCAGCTATTGAAACGGACGACCCTGTGGTATTTATGGAACCTAAACGTATTTATAGGGCTATTAAACAGGAAGTTGCTGATGAAAAATTTACCATTCCCATTGGTAAAGCTAAAGTTCTTACTGAAGGCAACGACTTGACATTGGTAGCATTTGGTGCTATGATAAGAGAATGTCAAAAAGCAATTATTATGGCTAAAGAGGCAGGCATTTCTGTAGAATTAATTGATTTGCGTACAATATATCCTATTGATAAAGAAACTGTTGTGAATTCAATAAAAAAAACAGGAAGAATTGTGATAGTAGCCGAAGCACCATCAAGTTTTAGCGTTGGTTCAGAACTTATAGCAATTGCTAACGAAGAAGCATTTCTTCATTTGGAAGCACCACCAAAAAGGGTAATGGGATTTGATACAATTGTGCCATTTGCTAAAGGTGAACATTTCTATCTGCAAACACCTGAAAAGATTTTCTACGAAATAGAAAGAACCGTTAAATTCTAAACATGGTAAAAAATGAGATATATTTTTAATTTTCCCGATATTGGTGAAGGGCTGGATGAAGGTAATATTCTGGAATGGTATGTTGCTAAAGGACAACAAATTAAAGCCGGTCAATCGCTTCTTAAAATGGAGACTGATAAAGTAGTCACTGATATTCCTTCTCCTAAAGGTGGAACAGTGGTAGCAATTTTTGGTAAGGAAGGAGAAACCGTACATGTAGGTGCACCGCTTGTTGAAATAGAAATTGAAGGTGTTCATGGAATGGATGCTGTTGCAGAAGTTAATGCACCGGTAAAAACCGAAGCACTTGAAGAAGGTTCAGCCGGAGTTGTTGGAACAATTGAAGTTGCCGGTAATAACGCATATCTTCCCGCCAGTGATGAAGGTTTTGTCCCCGAAAAAACTGAAGAAAAAACTATCCGTAAAGTATTGGCTACGCCTGTTGCAAGAGCAATGGCAAAAGAGCATGGGGTAGACATTAACAAAGTTAACGGTACAGGACCGGCCGGAAGAGTCACTAAAGAAGATATTACAAAATATAAAAAAGAAACTGAACACAGAGAAACCTCCGTAACAAATTATTCAGATTCATTAAATGATCCAATTATTTATGAACCGCTTACGCAAATCCGGAAAACAATAGCTAAAAACATGATAGCTTCAAAACAAAATGCTGCCCACATGACAGTTTTTGAGGAAGTTGAAATTTCTGATCTTATTTGGCTTAGAGAAAAGTACAAGAAAGTTTATGCCGACAAAGGAGTAAAACTTACCTTTTTGCCTTTTATTATTAAGGCTGCCGCACTTGCACTAAAACAGCATCGCCAGCTGAATTCGCAGATGGATATTGAGAACAACAGGATGATATACAAAAACTACTATAATATTGGAATAGCTGCTGATACTACAGATGGTCTTGTTGTTCCGGTAATTAAAAATGTAGATAAAATGACTGTCTTTCAGATTGCTCAGAAAATTTCAGAAATGGCTGAAAAAGCAAAGAACAGAAAACTCTCTCTTGATGAATTGAAAGACGGAACATTCACGATAACAAATTATGGCTCGATTGGCGGTATTTATGGAATGCCTGTAATTAATTATCCACAGGCAGGAATACTTGGTGTCGGCAGAATTCTTAAAACTCCAGTTGTCAAGGATGAACAGATCGTAGTTGGTAATGTTTTACCGCTTTCACTTTCTGTTGATCATAGAATTGTTGATGGTGGCGAGGCTACAAGGTTTATTCAGAAAATAATGGGATATCTTTCGGATCCTTTTTCGTTAATGATGGAATAATATCGTTAAATTTCAGGAGGTAAATTATGGATTATGATGTAGTTATTATTGGCGCAGGACCGGCAGGTTATGTTGCAGCAATCAGGGCAGGGCAGGTCGGACTGAAAACAGCAGTCGTTGAAAAACAGTATATTGGTGGAATGTGCCTTAATTGGGGATGTATTCCTACAAAAGCAATTATTGAAAGTGCTAAAATTTTCGGGAAAGTTAAAAGTTCTGCAGATTTTGGCATTGATGGAATTGATGTCTCGAAACTGAGTTTTAATTGGGGGAAAGCTAAATCGAGGAGTTCGGGAATTACCAAAAAGCTTACTGCCGGAGTTAAGTTCCTTCTGAAGAAGAACGGGGTAGAGGTAATTACCGGAACGGCAAAACTCCTTTCAGATGGTGTCATTAGCATCGACGATAAAAAGATAACTGCAGGTAAAATAGTTATTGCCACCGGTTCTCGACCAAAATTATTTGCCGATTCATTATCAGAGGCTCCTGTCATTGAAATGGAGAATTTGTTTTCACTTGATACTATTCCCGAAAATATTGTTGTTTCAGGTAATCAGGTTTCGGCTGTTGAAATGGCCCAGTTTTTTAAGCTTATTGGTAAAAAGGTAAGCCTTATTAGCAATAGTGACAATTTTTTGATGGAAACCGACGAGTTTATTGTTTCGTTTATTTTGAAAAAGCTTAAATCACAGGAAATCGAAATTTATCAAAACGCTTATCCCGAGAAGTTTAAAAATGGTGAGTTGTTGATATCCGGCGAAAAAAAGATAAAATGCGACCTGCTTGTTAATTGTAATTCACGTAAGGCAATCATTCCTGAGAGCGAAATACCTATTGAACTTACAAAAAGAGGATTCGTGAGTACATCTGATAATTTTGAAACTAATCTCAAAAATATCTATGCCATTGGCGATGTTACAGGGAAAAGCTTTGTTGCACATGTTGCTTCGGCTCAGGGAATTCACGTGATTAACCATATTAAAGGAATTATTGCTGATTTTGGAAAAAGAATATATCCGATTAATATGTACACTGTTCCCGAAATTGCACAAATCGGCATGACCGAAAGTGAAATAAAAGAAAAAGGTATCGATTATAAAATATCGGAATTTCCTCTTTCGGCAAACGGCAAAGCAATGATTGAAGGTAACACTGAAGGATTTATTAGAATGTTGTCTGATAAAAAATATGGTCAGGTTTTAGGGGTGCAAATTGTTGCCGAAAATGCTACTGACATGATTGCTGAAGCAGCGGCATTCATGGAAATTGAAGGAACTGTATATGATGTTGCACAGACAATTCACGCTCATCCTACTGTTTCGGAAATATATATGGAAGCCGGTTTTGACGCTTTTGACAAAGCTATTCATAAGTAATACTTATAATGATCAAAATCAGAAATTACGATCTTCCCGATTCTCAACTAACGGAAAAGAATGAAAATGCTGCTTTAATTTGGATCCCGGAAAAAACCATTATTGTTCTGGGTGCATCCGATAAGCCGGAAAATGCCCTGATTATTGAAAATATTATTTCCGACCATATTGAAGTATATAAAAGACAATCAGGCGGCCACGCGGTAGTACTTACTCCCAATATGATTGTTATTTCAAAACTGTTTGTTTCTTCCGAAAATATACCGCCCAAGACTATTTTTAAAGGCATTAATTCAGAAATTATTTCTGTGCTTGAAAATTGTGGTTTAACAGGTCTCTGTCATGCCGGTATTTCTGATATAGCTTTAAAAGGAAAGAAGATTCTCGGTTCTTCAATATACAGAAATAAGGAAAAACTACTTTATCATGCAGTTTTAAATTATTCTGAGCGTGCTTCAACTTTTGAAAGATACCTAAAGCATCCGCCGAAAGAACCTGAATACAGAAAGGGAAGAAGCCATTCCGAATTTGTAACAAGCATCTTTAAGCATCAAAGAATTGAAACAATAAAATCTCTGTCAGAAATTTTAACCCAATGTATTCTGTAAAGATTGAAAACTCTATTGTTTTACAAGCTGTACCTCACACAAAATCTTAACTTCATCACTTACAAGAATACCACCTGTCTCAAGAACTGCATTCCAGTTTAATCCCCAATCTGAACGATTTATTTTTCCGCTTAGGCTGAAACCTGCTTTAATATTTCCCCATGGATCTTTTCCTGTTCCACCAAATTCAACATCCAGTTTGACATCTTTCGAAATATTTTTTATTGTCAAACTGCCGGTAAGTAAATACTGATTATCTTCCGATTTTTTGAAATTTTTAGTCGAAAACTTAATTTCCGGAAAATTTTCGACATCAAAGAAATCTACACTTTTTAAATGAATATCTCTCTGTTCGTTAGAAGTATCAATACTTGATGGATTTATTTTAAAATCAATAATGGCATTTTCAAAATCTTCTCCTTCAGTTTCAACTAATCCGCTAAACTCGTTGAAGTTTCCTGTTACTGTAGCAATCATCATGTGCTTGACTTTGAATTGTATCTCAGTATGTGCTGGGTCAAATACCCAATTTATCTTTTTCATAATAATGAATTTTTAATAAAAAAAATATAAACGGGTACAAAAATACCTAAATAAAAATAAGAAGTCAAGTAAAAAATAAAAAAACCGGAAAACCTTTGCAGGAATTCCGGTAAATAGTTTAGGAAATTCTAACCAAGTAATCCGCCATTCTTGTATATCAGCGCTTGAGCATCATAGAATTTATTGATAAAGCATGATTTTCCTTTTGTGATATTATTTAATTCACCAGTAAGGAAATTTACTTTTATAGTGTCTCCGTTTTCGATATCTGCTTCCTTTAATTTTTCAGGATTATATGTGAGGATAGGCAATGCAGCATTAATTGCGTTTCGTTCATAAATTGCACCATAAGATTCAGCAATAATGCATGAGATTCCAAGTGAAGTAAAACAATCAACTGCCTGCTGACGAGAGCTGCCTGCTCCAAAATTTTTTGCAGTAATTACAATATCGCCCGGCTTAGCTTTTTTTGCAAAATCTTCCCAACCTTTCAGGTTATCGAATGTGTACTGTCCCATTTCCTTAATATCGGTAATTGTCAGATAACGGTTATGGAATATCATATCAGTGTCGATATCATCTTTTGGAATAAACCAAAGTTTCCCTTCCACTATTAATGGTTTTTCATCTTTTTCACCACCGGCAGGTTTTGGTTTAGGCTTCATGATGCCTTGTTTTTCAAAGACAGAAGGGATAGCCGGAATTTCATCAGGCATTGTTATAAATCCTGCAACAGCTGATGCTGCGACTACCGCCGGCGATGCAAGATAAACAAATCCTTTTCCCTGTTTTCCTTCAAAATTTCTGTTGCCTGTGCTTATAGTTACTTCCTGTGGACCGTTTTGCCCAACTTGTCCTGCTGCACAACCTGCGCAACCTGCATTAGAAACCAAAGCGCCTGCTTCCTTAAATATTTTAATGATGCCTTCATCCATTGCTTGCTTCCAGATAGCGTCAGTGGCAGGAACTATTTTCATTACAACACCAGGTGCAATCTTTTTATTTTTCAAAATTGATGAGGCAATTCTTAAGTCTTCAATACGACCGTTTGTACAGCTTCCCAGAAATGCGGAATCTATTTTTGTTCCCTTTACTGAGCTTACAGAAGCATCATCGTGTGGATGTCCTGGTCTTGCGACCATTGGCACAAAAGTATTTAGATCGAGATCGAAAGTTCTTTCATAAACAGCATCGGCATCAGCAAACACTGCCTCAATTTTTCTTCCGGTAGCTTTTTCAGAATGTTCGATTACTTCTTTTGAAGGTGGGAAAAAGATAATGATTGCACCCATTTCAGTTGCCATTGAAGAAATTGTGATTCTTTCATCAATAGATAGTTTTTCAATATCTTCACCATAAACTTCTACCGAACAGCCTAATAGTTTATTGGCTCCGAATATTCCCAAAAGGTTAAGGGCAATATCTTTGGCAGTGATATTCGCCGGTCTTTTACCGTTTAAATTAATCCTTACAGAATAAGGAACCTTGAACCAAATAAAACCTTTTGCCCAGGTTGCAGCAATATCCTGATCGCCCATTCCTTGTCCGAAAGAACCGATTGCACCCATTATATTTGCATGAGAATCAGTTGAAACGAATGTGCTGCCGGGCCAAGCCATACCGTTATCAATAGCTATATGTGTTCCAATACCTGAATCAACATCAAATACTTTAATATTGTTTTCACGTGCGTATTGGCGGCAATAATGCTGATTTTGTGCATACTTCTGATCAGAACCACCGGGGTTACAGTCAAAAGTAAAAACTGTTTTCGAAGGATCTTCAACTGTAAGTCCGTTGTCAATGATATTTTTTACCACATTGGCACCTCCAAAATCTCTGGCTGCCCTGGTATCTATCATAACATCAATTATCTCATCAGGTTTTACCGATGATTTATTCGCATGATTGGCGAGAATTTTTTCTATTATGGTCATGTTTTATCTATTTATTAATTATTTTTTGTTTTGTTAAATAGTTAATTAGTCAAATGGTCAATTGGTTATCGGACAAAAAAATAATTTATTCATTTTTGGTTTTCTTTTTTACTTTTCAAATATACAATATAGCCATTTAAAATTTTGATACAATTTTCAATTTGTAACTTGAATTGATTGAAAGTATTGATATCAATATATTCTTCATCAAGAGCGCAATAAAGGTGTTCAAGTGTCTCGTATAATGAGCCTCTTGATTGTCTGCAATATTGAATGCTTTCCTGATAATGAAACCTTCCGTAACCTTCAGCAATATTGGCAACGGCTGATCTTGAAGCTCTAATAAGTTGATCAACTAAACGAAATTTTTCTTCTCTTGGAAAATTTTCAACTAGTTTTGAGACGCATTTTCTCAATTCTCTTGCAGATTTCCACACTTCCAAATCTTCCATGCTAACCATAATTCTATATTTTAGTTAACAAATTTATTCGACCAATTTAACTTACTTAACTTATTTAACTTAATTTACCTAATTAGCTCAATCTACTAATTATTTCAATCTGTCTTTAAAAGGTTCAAATGTCATAAAATCAGCATGGTGCACAACAAATGCTTCTGTGGTTCTTTTTACCATATCACCTTCACCGGCATGCGTTGCAATTATATGGCAAACTTCAGCCGGTACTTCGCATTGCTCAGCTAGCGAAACACCACTAAATGGGTGTCTCAGATATTTACCGTATTTTCCCTGAACAGATTTTCCGTCCTTCATTTCGTATTCAAGTAATTTTCCGACGTCAGCAAGAATAGCACCTGCTATAACCACGTCCATATTTACAGGAAGGTCAGTTCTAAAGAATTTGTTCATTTGCTCAGCACAGTCTTTTGCAATATGAACTACTGCGCGTTTATGATCCATAAAAGTAACTTTAAGATCTGGTCCGCAAAGCAGTGTGAAAGGAATAGTGTTAAGATCATCTGGTTTAAGTACACTTCGCTGAAGAGCAAGTGCCCATGTGTTTGTTGTTTTTTCACGCAAATCAGCATTACTGATCCACCGAAGCTCAGGCCATAACAACCTTGCTTTTTCTATAAATTCATTTTTAATTTCTGTACACATAATTTATTTATTTAATGTTAACTGAATATTTTAATTTTTAATTGTGTTATATGGGAATAAATCGAGTAATTCACCTGAATAATAGAACTCGTATGCAAGTGCACCAAAAGTATAGTTTTTTTCGTTAACTACAATCGTAGATCCTCCAACTGAAGGGTTTGCCTTTGGTACTGACGCCGCATAACCCACATTAAAAAGTGTTGCAAGAATTTCAGGCCTGTCAGAAATGTCAAACCCGGACTTTTTCCATTGGGTCATTACTTCTTTAAGAATAACTGCTGCGTATAAATATGAATAATAATGGTTTCGGTAATTCACAAGTCTTTTATACCTTTCTTCAGTTATGTTGCTTGTTGTGAAATCTAAAACATGAGAATATTTTTTACCGGGGTAAAATATTGAAGTTGAGTCTTTAAGGTATTTCTCGGCATAACTTGCAGCTTCTTCTTTTATTCCGGTAACACCAAGTGAGAAATTTGCTTCAACAGAAAGAATTTTAAGCGGACTTATCACTTTTTTATAAACTTCACGTGCTGAATTAAATAATCTCATCTGTTCACCGATAAGAACTAAAACAATAAGCCTGGGTTCAATATCCATAACCATAGCAGCACTATCAATCAGATTAGTGTCTTTTGCTACTGATAATTTAAAATCCTGCCATTCGGGCATATTCATCCATGCAAATATACTATTAGTCTTTTGCCTGTTCTTTAAACCATTCCGAAACATAATTTCACAATCGTTGATTCTGTTTCTATATTCTATGCTGTCGCTCATATTCAAATCAATTGCCCCCATCATCCTTTCAGCCAAAGCAATGTTTTTATGCTGAAGGTAAGCATTATGAATAAGCTGTGCGTTTATAGGATAATACTCATTAAGAACTTTTAGCTTCGAATAGAATTTTGCAATTCTATCGACTTCGTTTTTTGAATTATCATGTTTTTCAATGCTTAATTTGTCATCAATTTTTTGAAAATAACGATCATTATAATCAACTGCTCCGGGATCTTTAAATATATGAAGCTTAATACCCACAAAAGTTGCAGTCATAAGAAACCCTTCAATTGCAAAAAGAATAGTAATAATTATGACTGAATACTTTATAAATTTGTTCTTTTTAATCTTCTTTAACATGTTTTTCAGTTTGCGATTTTCTTACGAACTCCAATAATATTCGGCATCTTCCTTAGCTCTGTATTTTTATCATTAGGGCATGCGTTTGACACATAAGACCCAAATTTAATTATTTCGTTTTGTTGTGTCTTAATATACAAAGATGCTTCAGGACCACCTTCAATATACATTGCAGTTTTTATATGCAGCTCTGAGTTTAACAGAAAGTTTATCATTTCATTAACACTATAAGGCGAGCGTGTGAATATAAAAAGTACATTATCTGATTTATCAATAGCAAGAATGCACATGCTACACCTTAAAACAGGTTTATGTTTCCAGTAAACAGCCTTACCGTTATTATCTATCATCCTAATTGACTGAAAGCAGCTATTGTAATTATTTAAAACTGATTTCCAATCTTCGTTTGTCATATCAACAATTCTAAATGATTGATAAGCCTTATCTTTTGGATTAAAAACAGCAAGCGCATTAAAACTTTCATTAACTTTTTTATTATTAATATGATTGAAATTCATGGTAAATCCTGAGCCGCTGATATGATCTTTCAGTGAATACATACCTGCATTAAAGCCGGCTTGCAGATTTTTTATTTCACACCATTCAGCTATTGTACGTAAGGTGCTGTCTGAATCAGATGCTAACACAAGTTCGAAATTAAAAAAGCCTGGGTCGATTTTCAATATGCTGACTTTTGAATCTGAAAATTTCGAAATATATGGTCCATTACATTCTGAATAAGTCAGCCCTGTATCAATATCTGTCCATACAATTGCTTTTTCAGTCAGTTTTTTCTGTTGTCCTGATGCTTTTGTTACAAACATTAAAGCAAGGCAAACAAAAAAAAATGCAATTAATATAGTGCTGGCTTTTCTAATCATATTAAACCTTTAAAAGCAAAACAGACTGCAGTTCGTTTAAGTTATAAACTACGACAATCTGTTTTTGCTTATTATAATAAAATTAGCAGTAATATTACAGTTTTGCTATAATAGCATCTGCCATTTGTTTTGTAGAAGCTGCTCCGTGGTTTATAACTTCTGCAGTTCCTTTCATCTTAAGCATATCATAAGCTTTAACCTTACCTTCTTCAACAACTTTGGAAACAGCATTTCTGATACGTGTGGCTTTTTCATTTTCTCCAATATGTTCAAGCATCATTACTGCAGATAATATCATTGCAATAGGGTTCACAATTGAAACAGGATAATCGGCATATTTAGGTGCAGAGCCATGTGTAGGTTCAAAAACGGCAACCTTAGGTCCTATATTTGCGCTGCATGCGAACCCTAATCCGCCTGTAAGACCTGCAAAACCATCCGATACAATATCGCCAAACATATTACCGGCAACAATTACATGGTAATTTTCAGGATTCTTTGTAAGCCACATCATCATAGCATCAATGTTTACATCTTCAACCCAGATCCCGGGATAATCTTTCTTTGCCATTTCCTGAGCAATCTTAAGCATCATTCCTGAAGTTTCACGGATAACATTAGGCTTTTCACATACAGTAACTTTGTCGAAGCCTCTTTTTTTTGCGTACTCAAAAGCTTCTCTAACAATTCTTTCAGTGTATTTCTTTGTGAAAATCCTTGTTGAAATTGCCAATTCGGGGCGTGGACACCATGCAAAATTCTCTTTGAACTTCGGGTGTGTCATAAATGCGTCATAAACTATATCACTAGGGTTTGACCATTCAACTCCGCCATAGAGACATTCAGTGTTCTGACGGAAAATCATTACATCAACAAGTGGCTCTTCAATAACATTGTTAGCTCCTCTTCTTACGAAATTCAAAGGGTTGCTTTTGAATGAGATACATGGGCGCATGCAGATGTCAAGGTCAAAATGCTGACGCATGGCAACTATAGGGCTATAATAAGTAAGATTTTTTCCCTGAAGTTCAGGCGAAAGTTCTGCCATTGCTTTGTCTTTTGGTTTTGAAGTTATTGCTCCAAATAGTCCGATCTTGTGTTCTTCAAGCAAGTCTATAGTCCTTTTTGGAAGTGGGTCACCTTCTTTACACCAGAATTCCCAGCCAATATCACCTTGTACATAATTTGCTTCAAATCCCACAGCGTTGAGTACTCGGATACATTCCTCAAGTACTGGTTTACCAATACCGTCACCGGGCATTGCTACTATTGTTCTTTTTGCCATAATATTAAAATTTTATTTATAATTTCGTGTCAAAATTACATTATAAATTGTTAGAAAAAATACTTTAATAAAAAAAAATATTTTGAAATTGATAAATTTACAAGAATCTGTTAAACAGGTTTTAACAATTTAAATTATCAAAAACATATTTAAAAAACTGAATATATGGTAAAACTTGCGCTTATTCAATTTGCCCCTTTTTTTCTTGATGAAGACAAAACAATTAAAAAACTCGAGGGTTTTCTTGGACGATCTTCAAAAGCAAATCTTGTTGTTTTGCCAGAACTCGCAAATAGCGGATATAATTTTGCTGACAAAAAAGAAGCTTTTCAATATTCGGCAGAGGTTACAAATAGCAATTACATCGATTTTATAAAAAGTGTTGCAAAAAAGAATAAGCAATATATAGTTTCAGGATTTAATGAAAGAGAAAAAAACAAAATATTCAATTCCTCAGTTTTGATTGGTCCCGAAGGATTAATTGGTGTTTACAGAAAAATTCATTTATTTATGAAAGAAAAGCGGTTTTTTTCTGCCGGAAATCTTGACCTATCTGTATATGACATTGGTTTTGCCAGAGTAGGAATGTTGATTTGTTACGACTGGATGTTCCCCGAAGCATGGAGAACATTAGCTTTGAATGGAGCTGATTTAATCTGCCATCCTTCGAATCTCATTCTTCCTTATTGTCAAAAAGCTGTTCAGGTGCATTGTCTGGTAAATAGGGTTTACGCCGTAACTTGTAACAGAGTAGGGAAGGAAGGAAAATTGCATTTTACGGGCAAATCGATAGTTGCAGATACCAAAGGAGAACTTATGCTTGAAACTAATGATTCTGATGAAGTTGTTCGTCATGTAACTTTTGATATCAGTGCGGCACAGGATAAAATGATCACTCCTTTCAATCATGTTTTTAACGATATCCGAAATCACAGATATAAAATCAGGCACTAAAAACTTTTATTCTCCCCTTGTTTATTATTATCTTTGTGATACAGATTAATTTAGTAATAAAGATTTTTATACCTTGCCTGAAATAAAAGTACACGAAATAATAAAATGACTGATAAATAGGTCATAATTGTTTTCTGTATAACTGTAAATAAAATGAAATTCTCGGACCGTATAGGCATAACTAAGCAGAGAAATGTTATTCAGAGGGATGGAATTGATGAAACCCTAAAGAATAAACTGTGGAATGTTTTCTTTACATATTTTATTCTACCGCTTCAGAACGACAAAAATACACTTCTTGTTAATACTGATTTTTACAAGCTTTTTGTAAATCTGTGGCATAATTATTTTGGAAAACCTGTTGATACAATACCTGAGGATAAAACATCGGCTGCAAATTATCTGAGGTCGTACTTTTATGAATGCAAATGGTATGAAATCTATAATTTTATCGAATTTGTTTCCGCTAATCATAACTTGTTTGATATTAGTAAATTCAAAGATTCAATTAATATTGTTCTTGAAATTGAACTTTCTGCTTACCGCTTTATAGGTAATGAAATTGTACTTGTTGAGAAGGAAGAATATCTGGATGATAGTGATAAAGCAAAGAATTGTGTTGAGAAAAATACTGCGGAACCTGATGCAGGAATAAATAATCTTAAAAGTGAAGCTGAAATCAGAAAGTCGGTAACTACTGAATTCATGTTATCAGCTATCGAACCATTTGATGTTGAAAATCAATTTGATATAATTCCTGAAGAGGAAAAAATTACTCCAAATGAAATCATCGAAAGTACAAAATCTGTTAAAGATAAGCTTGGACTCAGAAGTGAAGACCGAGATGCATTTCTTACAATAAAATCAAAACCGGCCAGAACAACTGTCATTACTAAAACTATTAAAAATGTCCCTGAAAAGAATAATTCTGCTGACATAAATTCAGATAAAACAATTCAGGCCGTTAATAACGAAAAAGTTTCGACTAAAAATGATGATGAATCTTTTGAGAAACAGGATGAGTTGGATAAGGCTATTCTGATACTGAGGCAGAAACAAGATGCCAAGATAAATCTTGGTGACCAATAATTAGATCAGTAAACTTTAATTTTTTACTTTTTTCAGCATTAATAATGAATTTTCAACTGTAGAATTCATATATTTGGTTTTTGTATCCCATGAAACCTCATTATAATATCTATAGCTTTTTCATTTTTTTTGCTTTTTTAATTTCTTTAAGCGGATTTAATAATAATTATGGAATCAGCAACCTTGAACAAAAACCAACTGATAATGAGCAACTTTACAAAGATTGCAAACTTGAAGGAATTATCGATTATAAGGTTTTTGCTATTGCAATAAACGGTTTCGGGAAGATGAATCTTAAAAGTAAAGAAATCATTACTATTATAGACTTTTCAAAACCATCGACTGCAAAAAGATTTTTTGTTATTGACCTTAAAAGCAAAACGCTTCTTTTTAATTGTTATACTGCTCATGGTAAAAATAGTGGTGAAAACTATGCCCTGAAATTTTCTGACAAAGCAGGTTCTTTGATGAGTTGTCCCGGCTTTTTCATTACTGCCGAAACATACACAGGCAAACATGGTTATTCATTAAGATTAGATGGAGTTGAAAAAGGTATAAATGAAAATGCCAGAAGCAGGGAAATTGTCATTCATGGAGCCGATTATGTATCAGAAGACTTTATTAAAATACACGGAAGACTTGGCAGAAGCTGGGGCTGTCCTGCATTGCCGGTTGAAATTGCCAGCCAAATTATTGATAAAATAAAAGACGGAACAGGTTTGTTTATTTACACAAATGATATAAACTATCATAAAAATTCTGAGTTTGGCATTAAATAAGTTCAAATTTTACTATTTTTAAAACAAATAAACTTCTATATGGATTTAGGGCTGGAAATCAGAAAAGAAATACTCGAAAACGCTCTTATGATGGAGATGCTGACAACAAATTTCTTGGCACGCATACTTAATATCAAGGAGCCGAAAAATTCAAGAACTTTAGGCAATAAAACATCCAGCTTCTCTTTCAATAATAAAATTGATTTGTTAATCGACCTTGGTGCTTTAAAAAAAGAAGAAAGACGAAAGTATCAGTATTTCATGGAGATACGCAATCAGTTTATTCATAATATTTATGCATCTACTTACGAAAAATGCCTGTCTGTTCTTGATGGAACAAATAATGCCATCCTCAAACTTTACCCTCAACCTGACGATTTGTCTTTGGATGAAAAATATAAGAATGCAGTGAACTCTCTTTCAGAAGAAGTACTTAACCTTACGATTCAGATAATAGATAATTTAGATTTGAAGTATTCATGCTTATATAATGAAACTAAATCACCAGGCAAATAATTTCAAGCGAAGCTTTTTTTAATTTATGATAGAGATTTAATATTTCAGAATACTTCTATTTAATCTTGTCACTCAGCATTAAATTGTTTTTTATTATTATCAGTAAAGAATATCGTTTTTTTACAAGGTTAAAAAGTGGGAATAAATTGCACCATCTCTCATAAATTTATATATTTGTATGTTATGACTTTTTTTCTGAAGTTAATAACTTGTAACACTTCCGAATATAAGGGGTATCGTTTAATTAATAAATAAATAAGTGTTTATTATGGATAAAGAAGAAAATGCTACAGGAGAAGGTTCTTTAGGTAGAAATGATATAAATTTAGAAAAGCAACTTGCAGAAAATAAACTTGAGTTAGAGTTACTTAAGCAACCTAAAT
>CAZELC010000007.1:0-5564 GCA_964512865.1 uncultured Bacteroidales bacterium | reverse complement strand
GACTTGATTTGGCTGATGGATCTTGACTTAAATACAGTTTGGATTTCGCCATCATTTTCGAAATTAAGCGGTTTTAGTTTAGATGAAATTATTAATTATCAGTTGATAAACAGCTTTTCACCGGCTTCCAAAAACGAATTTATTGAAACAATAAATAAAAATCTTAAATCTAATCAGCAACATGATAAAGAGTCAAATATAGTTTTAACCGGTGAATTTGAATTATTGGGAAAAGATGGTGCTTCTTTTTGGTGCGACATGGTGATTACCTTGCTAAAATATGAGAACGGAAAACAGAAAGCTTTGCTTGGTATCGGAAGAAATATTGACTTGAAAAAGAAAAAAGAAAAAACGCTCAAAGAAGAACGTACAAGATTCCATAATTTATTTGAATATTCACCAATAGCTACGTGGCTTGAGGACTTGTCTCTTTTAGGAGAATGGATGCAAAGTCTGAAAGAACAAGGCGTTACGGAGATCAGGCCGTATCTTGAAAATAATAATGAACAACTTAATTATGCTATCAGCTTGCTTAATGTTCTTGATGTTAACCTTGCAGCGGTTGAGCAAAACAGTGCTGAAAGCAAACAGGAACTTATTGATGATTTGCAGAAACTCTTTTTTGATAATACCCGTTTTGACTTCATAAGCGAAATTGAAGCCTTTTGGAAAGGTGAGAATGTTCATGAATTTGTCTCACATTCAAAAAAAATGGACGGTAGCCCACTATGTGTTATCGTCAGGATTTATGTACCCGTTAATGATAATAAACTTGATTTTTCGCAGGTAATTGTAACTGCCACTGATATTACAGAAAGAGTTATAGCAGATGAAAAATTAGTCGAAAGTGAAAAAAGATTCAGGGAGCTTAACAATCTTTTTAGACTGATGAGTGACAATATGCCTGATATGTTGTGGGCGAAGGACCTTGAAAAGAAATTTATTTATGCTAATAAAGCCTTGTGTGACAGACTACTCAAAGCTGAAAATGCCGAGGATGTTGTAGGAAAAACAGATATGTTTTTTGCCGAAAGGCAAAGAGCATTGCACCCTGAAGATAAGAATTGGCACACCTTCGGAGAAATATGCGTTGATTCGGATACTGCAATTCTGGAATCAGGAAACCCTTCTCATTTTGATGAATTTGGTAATGTTGAAGGGAAATTCGTTTTTCTGGACGTTCATAAAGCACCAATTTATGATTCAGAAGGAAAAATTATCGGAATTGTTGGAAGTGCAAGAGATGTAACAGAGCAAAAGAAAATAGAAAAACAGTTACAAGAAGAAAAGGAAAGGCTGGATGCTATTTTTATGGCTCTGCCCGATTTGCTGTTTGTTTTCGACCGCAATGGAAATTATCTCGATGTTCATTCAAGTGAAGCTGAATCTATTGATGAATTGAAAAAGCAGAAAATTGGTCATAGCCTTAATGAGTTTTTTAACGAAAAAATATCCGGAGATTTTATTAGGAATATTAATGATAGTCTTGACAATAAGTCCATTAGAACTTTTGAATATTCAATTTCTGTGCATGATAAATTAAATTATTATGAAGCTCGAATAGTTCCTATGGGTGAAGAAAAAGTATTGGTTATTTCAAGAAATGTTACCGAACGAATTCTGTTTGAAAAAGCTCTGCAGAAAAGTGAAACCCAGTATAGACAGTTGGTCGAAAATATCAATGATGTTCTTTTTGTTCTTAACAGAAAAGGAATAATTATTTATATGAGTCCGGTAATTGAAAAAATTACAGGTTTCCCTCCGCAACACTTTATGGAAAAACACTTTATTGACTTTGTAGTTTCGGAAGATCATAACTTAATGGGACTCACTTTTTATGAATTAAAAAAAGGTGAATTTGCCCCAAGGGAATACCGGATTGTTAAAAAAACTGGCGATGTTTGCTGGTTAAGAAGCTCAGTGTCTTTGATAATAGAAAACGGGAAAATTATGGGGTTCAGAGGAATAGCCATTGATGTTTCTGATAGAAAAAAATCGGAAGATGAGCTTATTAATGCTAAAGAAAAAGCCGAAGAAAGCAATAGACTTAAATCTGCTTTTCTTGCTACTACTAATCATGAACTTAGAACTCCACTTCATGCGATAATAGGATTTAGCGACCTTATTTTAAATAGTCAGGATAATAAAGATATTAAAGAGTTTGCTGAAATAATAAACAAAAATGGAAACTCTCTGCTTAAAATGATAGAAGATATTTTTGATCTCGCTTTGGCTGAACAATCAGAAATAAAAGTGAGAAAACAAACATTCCGCTGTCTTGACCATTTTTTCGATAATAAGGTGATTCTTGAAGAAATCCTAGTAAACTCAGGTAAACATGATAGCATTTCGTTGTTTTTTAACCCTGATACATCAATAATGTCGAATTATATAACTGCCGATAGAAATAAAATTAATCAGGTGTTGATAAATCTCTTTAAGAATGCAGTAAAATTCACACAATCAGGAAAGATAGAGTTCGGGTTTTCGATGGTCGAAAATAATATGATTACTTATTATGTGAGAGATACCGGAATTGGAATTCCAAAAGAAAAACAGGAAATAATTTTCGACTTTTTCAGACAGGTTGATGATTCGCATACAAGAGCATTTGGAGGTGTAGGTATTGGACTGGCTATTTCCAAAAGAATAACTGAAATAATGCATGGATCACTTACAATAGACCCGAATCAGGAAAACGGATGTACATTCTATTTTACTGTTCCTGTTGAGATTGATGGCAATCCGGAATTTAAGCAGGAAGATGTAAAAGCTCCTGAACTTATTATTGACCTTTCAGGTAAAACCATTCTTGTTGCTGAGGATGATCATTTTAATATGGAATTAATTAAAGTACTATTCAGAAGCACCGGTGCCAGAATTATTGAAGCTACAGATGGGTTCAAAGCAGTTGAAATGTTTAGGGAAAATACTGTGGATTTAGTTCTTATGGACCTTAAAATGCCACATATGGATGGATATAATGCTACAAAAATAATTAAATCTATTAGTCCGCAAATGCCTGTAATTGCAGTTACTGCGTACGCTTTATCACAGGATAAGCCAAAAGCACTTGAAGCCGGTTGCGATGCAATTGTGACTAAACCCGTTGAAAGTAAAATCCTTTTTAATGAAATTAAAAAATACCTTAAGTTGATATAAAATAAGTATCCGTTGGGATTATTTGCTTATTGGTTGAAAACTTACCTGATTTTATTATAAAATGATGATTTTTTCTAAAAAAAAATGTAGGTTTGCTTAAGTTTTCTATTAAGAAATAATCAATAAAAAATAAAATTATGACTAATATTTTTTTTAACTCAAAAGCAGTTTTTATGGGCTTAATTGTTTCATTCAGTACTATGGCGCAAGCGCAAAATAAGCAGGCCATTCCTGATTATTCAGCAACTCCAAGATCAGAAGTTCCAAAGGAATATAAATGGAGAGTTACCGATATTTACGCAAATGATGATATCTGGAAATCAGACCTTAACAAGGTAAAACAACTTGCGACTCAGATTGAGGGCATGTCAAAAACATGGACAGCAAGTGCTTCAAATATGCTTGGAATGCTAAATGCCATTGATAATATTTCACTGCAAGGAGAAAAATTATATTCTTATGCAGCACTTCAAAATAATGTTGACCTTTCAAATACACTATTTATCTCAATGAAAGGTGAAGTTGAAAACTTCTTTGTGGAATTTGGTGCAGCTTTATCATTTTTCGACAGTGATGTATTGAAATTAGGACAGGCAAAGTTCAACGAATATCTTAAAGCAGAACCGGGTTTGGAAAAATATCGCTTTTCAATTGAAAAAACATTACGGTTAAAAGATCATATACTTCCGGCCGAAGAACAGAAAATTGTAAGTCTTACAGGATTGTTTGCGGGCGCACCGGAGGAAGCTTTCAATGTTTTTTCAAACGTTGAAATGCCGCATCCTGAAATAACACTAAGCGATGGTACAAAAGTGACTCTCGGAACAGCAAATTATATGAGATACAGAGGTTCAAAAAATCAGGCCGATAGATCACTTGTGATGAATAGTTTTTGGAATAATCAGAAAAAATATGAAAATACTTATGCTGCTCTGCTAAATGGGGAAATGAAGAAGCAACTTTTTAATGCTCAGGTTAATAAATATCAAACATGTCTGGAAGCAAGACTTTTTCCAAACAGCATTGACACAAAAGTTTATACTGAACTCATAAAAGCTGTTAACGACCATGTTGCCTCATTACAAAAGTTCCTTAATCTTAAGAAAAAAATGTTAGGCCTGACAAACTACAGCTATGATGATATTTATGCTTCGGCTGTAAAATCTGTGACAAAAACTTACACTTATGAAGAAGCTAAACAAATAATAATCAATGCTCTTAAACCACTTGGTAAAGATTATACCGATATTATTCAAAAAGCATTCAACGAAGGATGGATAGATATTTATGCAAATAAAGATAAAGAATCAGGAGCTTATTCATCAGGACTTTACGGAGTACATCCATTTATTAAAATGAACTACAATGGTGATTATAACTCTGTTACAACCCTTATTCATGAGCTTGGACATTCTATGCATAGCTATCTTTCAGATAAAAATCAGCCTTATTCGACTTCACAATATGTAACATTTCTTGCTGAAATTGCCTCTACCTTTAACGAAAACCTTCTGATGCACTATATTCTTAAAACTGAAACAGATGACCTTTTTAAATTATATATTCTTGATCAATACCTTGATAATGCCAGAGCTACAATTTTCCGCCAGTCGTTGTTTGCCGAATTTGAACTTGCTATGCATCAGCAGGTGGAAGCCGGCAAGACATTGACTGCTGAGTGGCTTAATGCTAAATACCTTGAGCTGACAAAAAAATACTATGGCGATGATAAGGGAGTTATGAAAGTTCCTGATTATATACAAAGTGAATGGAGTTTTATTTCTCATTTTTATATGGGATATTATGTTTATCAGTATTCTACCGGACTAATTGCTTCTATGGCACTTAGCGAACTTGTTCTTAACGGTAAAGCAGGTAACGAAAAAGATAAATATATTCAAATGCTCAGCGCAGGTGGAAGCGACTATCCTTTGACAATTTTAAACAAAGCAGGTGTTGATATGACTAAACCGGAAGCTTATAATGCTGCTTTTAAGAATTTTGATAATCTTGTAGATCAGATGGACCAGATTTATAATAAATTAAAGGCTGCTGGAAAATTTTAATAACCATAATTCAAAATAATTTATCAAGCCCGGTGAACAGCCGGGTTTGTTTTTTATAATTACTAAATGGTCTCAAAATATGATGGAATTTGAATTAAAAGGAGAGTATATAGAACTAAATAAATTGCTCAAAATCATGAGTATGGCTGAAAGTGGAGGAGAAGCTAATGCCGTGATTACCGAAGGTAAAGTTAAACTCAATGGCAATATTGAAATACAAAAAAGAAAAAAGATCAGAATTGGTGATAAAATAACCTATAAAGGAAATTCAGTAATTATAATATAACCCGTTGTGCTATTAAAAATGTTAACTAATTTGTTGATAAATAATTTAGA